>JAGPGI010000401.1 GCA_018056045.1 Paracoccus sp. (in: a-proteobacteria) | reverse complement strand
ATTCCGGCCTGATCGAGGCCGCCCGCGCCATGGGTGCCGCCCCCTTCCAGATCGTGCGCAAGGTCCTGATCCCCGAGGCGATGCCCGGCATCATCCTTGGCCTGACGCTCGCCGTGGTCAGCCTGATCGGCTATTCGGCCATGGTCGGCGCGGTCGGTGGCGGGGGCCTCGGCGATCTTGGCATCCGCTACGGCTATCAGCGCTTCATGCCCGAGGTGATGCTGGCCGTGGTCGTCATCCTGATCCTGCTGGTTCAGGCGGTCCAAAGCTGCGGCGAATGGATTGCCTCCCGCTTTGACAAACGCGCGCCCCGCAACCGGGGCCGGTAAGTAAGCATGAAAGGACAAAACATGCGCAAACTCCGTATCACCGCACTGGCCTCGACGCTGGCGCTGATCGCCGGCATGGCCTCGGCCGAGGACATCAAGGTCGGCGTTTCGGTCGGCGAACATGCCGAGATCATGGAACAGGTCGCCGAGGTCGCCAAGACCAAGGGCCTGAACATCGACATCATCGAGTTCACCGATTACGTCGTGCCCAATCAGGCGCTGAACGATGGCGACCTGAACGCCAACAGCTTCCAGCACCAGCCCTATCTGGACAACCAGATCAAGGATCGCGGCTTTGAGCTGGTCTCGATCGCCAAGACCATCACCACGCCGATGGGGGTCTATTCCGAAAAGCTGAAATCTCTGGACGAACTGCCCGAGGGCGCCAAGGTCGCGCTGCCGAACGACCCGACCAATGGCGGCCGCGCGCTGCTGCTGCTGGCCGACAAGGGCGTGATCGCGCTGGCCGATGGGGTTGGCCTGTCGCCCACGCCGCTCGATGTGACCGAAAACGCCAAGAAGCTGGAGTTTCTGGAGCTTGACGCCGCCCAGCTGCCGCGCGCGCTGGCCGATGCCGATATCGCGATCATCAACACCAATTACGCGCTGGAAGCCGGCCTGAACCCGGAAAAGGACGCCATCGCCATCGAGAATGCCGACAGCCCCTATGCCAATATCATCGTCGTGCGCAAAGGCGACGAGGGCGCAGGCTGGGCCAAGACGCTGGTCGAATCCTACAACTCGCCCGAGGTCAAGAAATACATCGAGGACAAATACACCGGCGCCGTCATCCCCGCCTGGTGATCTTCTTCTTCATTCAAATATCCATGCGGCCTTGCCGCAAGCGAACGCCCCGCAAATCCTGCGGGGCGTTTCCACATCCAGTCAGCCCGGTTTAGCGCCGGCGCCCCAGCGAATAGGCACCATCCCCCAGCAGAGCCAGCGCCAGCATGGTGATCGCCCAAAGCACCGGATATTCCCAGCCGCCGCCCGGATTGCTGAAGGTAAAGCCATTGCCGCCATGGCCAAAGATCGCCGCGCCCAGCAAAACGCCGATCATCGCCAGCGAAACATAGCGCGTGGCAATCCCAAGGATCAGCGCCAAACCGCCACCGATTTCCAGCGCGATGGTCAGGTAACCCAGCACGCCCGGCAAGCCGATCGACTGGAAATAGCCCGCCGTCCCCGCCGGGGTGAAAACGAACAGCTTGATCAGGCCGTGGACAAGGAAAAACGCCCCGGTCGCAAGGCGCAGGATGAAGGCGGCAATATCGGCGTTACGCTCGGCATGCGCCTCGGAATCGGTCAGGAAGGTCATCTCGGGTCATCCCCATTGGTTTATCTTGCTAGAATCAGGATAGGCCTTTGCCATTGACGCCAATATGGTGATATTTCCGGAAACATTGTCGCCGATGCGGGGAATATCATGGACAGGATCGACGGGCTTCGCGCCTTTGTGGCGGTGGTGGATGCGGGGTCCTTCACGCGGGCAGGCGAAAGGCTGGGCATCTCGAACAAGCTGGTCAGTAAATATGTCGCGGCGCTTGAGGGCCAGCAGGGCATCACCCTGTTGAACCGCACCACCCGCGCCCTGTCACTGACACCTGCGGGCGAGCGTTATCTTGCCGCAGCGCGCCGGGTGCTCTCCAGCATCGAGGAGCTGGACGCGCAGGCCCGCGCCGATGAGGGCGCGCTGACCGGACGGCTGCGCGTCACCGCGCCGGTTTCCTTTGGCGAGATCTTCGTCGCGCCCCTGACCGTGGACTTTCTACATGCCAATCCGGGGATCGAGATCGACCTCAATCTCAGCGACCGCTATGTCGATCTGGCCGGCGAGGGGTTCGACCTTGCGTTGCGCATCGGAATTCTGGCCGATTCCAGCCTGATCGCCCGCCGCATCGGCCGGACCGAGACCTGGGCGGTCGCCAGCCCCGATTATCTGGCCCGGCGCGGGCAGCCGCTGCATCCCGACGATCTGCGCGCGCATGACAATATTCGCGACAGCAATGCATCAGTCCCGCATCGCACCACCTTCGTGATCGAGGGCAGACCCATCGGCGTTCCCCTCCCCGGCGGCATCACCGTGAACAATGCTCAGGCCGTGCGGCGGCTGGCACTGGCGGGCGAAGGCATCGGGTTGATCCCGCGGTTCATTATCGCCGAAGATGTCGCCCAAGGCCGGCTCACGCGGCTGCTGACCGGCTTTCCCGGCCCGCAGCTGGACATTCAGGCGCTGTATCTGCCCCAGCCCTTTGTCGCGCCGCGCATCTCCGCCTATCTGGAGCATCTGCGCCGCAATCTTGGTCCGCTGCTGGAAACTAGCCCCGCGCCGGCGCCAGAACCGCCCCCGGATTCATGATCCCCAGAGGATCCAGCGTGGCCTTGATGGCGCGCATGGCCGCCAGCCGCGCGGGATCGGCCCAGCGTTCCAGATCGCCCGGCTTCAACCGGCCGACGCCATGTTCGGCCGAGAACGAGCCCCCTCGCGCCATCACCATCTCATGGATCATCTCTGACAGCACCTTGCGCTCGGTGTCGTAATCCGCGCGACTGCGGCCCGGTGCCGGGAACAGATTGTAATGCAGATTGCCGTCGCCCAGATGGCCAAAGCAGTTGATCCGCGCATCCGTCCGCGCTGTGACCGCCGCCCCTGCCGCCTGAATGAAGCCCGGGATTTCCGACAAGGGCAGGCTGATGTCATGGCTGGCAATGGCGCCGACGCAGAGGTTGGCCTCGGGGATATGCTCGCGCAGATGCCAGAAATCGGCAGCCTGCTGGCCGGATTGGGCAATGACGCCGTCAAGGACAAGGCCGCGCGCCATCG
>JAGPGI010000400.1 GCA_018056045.1 Paracoccus sp. (in: a-proteobacteria) | reverse complement strand
AGCTGATCATAGACCACCATGCCCGGCACCGGCAGGCGCTTGGCGACATGCGCGCCATGGGGATGCAGCCAGCCCTCGTCCAGCCCCGCCAGCAGGGGCAGCATGCGCAGGGCATCGCCGGGGCCCTCGGTGACCTCAAACCCCGCCGCCCGCGCCGCCCCGGCCGTCGCCGGCCCGACGCAGATCGCCGGCCGCCCCCGCCCCGGCCCCGCCGCCGGCACCGCATGGGCCGAGGTAAAGACCAGCCCCCGCGCCTGCGCCAACAGCTTCCCGTCATGCCCGACCGGCGCAATGCGCAGGATCGGGGCAATGATCGTTTCCAGCCCCAGATGCGCGGCTTCTGCGGCAAAACGCCGCGATGCCGGCTCGGGCCGGGTCAGCAGCAGCACGGGCGAGGCGTCACAAGGCGGGGTGTCAGAAGTCATGGCACGCGGCATGGAAATCGGCGGGGCAAGATGTTACGTCCCATTGCCTAGGCGCTTGGCCGCACAGGAACAAGGGCAGGAACAGGGATAAGCATGGCACTGACCTTTCTGGGCATCGAAAGCAGTTGCGACGACACCGCAGCGGCGGTGGTGCGCGACGACCGGGATATCCTTGCCTCGGTGGTGGCGGGGCAGACCATGCTGCATGCCGATTTCGGCGGCGTCGTCCCCGAGATCGCCGCCCGCGCCCATGCCGAGAAGCTGGATGCCTGCGTCGAGGAGGCTTTGGCGCAGGCCGGCCTGCGGCTTGCCGATCTGGACGGGATCGCGGTTACCGCCGGGCCGGGGCTGATCGGCGGCGTGCTGTCGGGCGTCATGCTGGCCAAGGGGCTGGCCATCGGCAGCGGACTGCCGCTGATCGGCGTGAACCATCTGGCGGGCCATGCGCTGACCCCGCGCCTGACCGATGGCGTGGCCTATCCCTATCTGATGCTGCTGGTCTCGGGCGGGCATTGCCAGTTCCTGTCGGTGACCGGCCCCGACAGCTTTACCCGCCTTGGCGGCACCATCGACGACGCCCCGGGCGAGGCCTTCGACAAGATCGCCAAGCTTCTGGGCCTGCCGCAACCGGGCGGCCCCTCGGTCGAGGCGGCGGCGCGCGCGGGCAATCCTCGGCGATTTGCCCTGCCCCGTCCGCTTCTGGACCGGCCGGGCTGCGATCTCAGCTTTTCGGGGCTGAAAACCGCCGTGCTGCGCCAGCGCGACGAGCTGGTGGCGGCACAGGGCGGCTTGCACGAACAGGACCGCGCCGATCTTTGCGCGGGCTTTCAGGCGGCGGTCGCGGATGTGCTGGCGGAAAAGACCCGCCGCGCATTGACCCAGACCGGCGCGCCGGTGCTGGCCGTGGCCGGGGGCGTCGCCGCCAACCAAACCCTGCGCGCGGCGCTGCAAACCGTCGCCGCCGAGGCGGGCGCCGCCTTTCTTGCGCCACCCTTGCGGCTTTGCACCGACAATGCTGCGATGATCGCCTGGGCCGGGATCGAGGCCTATAATGCCGGCCAGCGCGACGGCATGGAACTGGCCGCGCGTCCGCGCTGGCCGCTGGATCAGAACGCCGCCCCGATGCTGGGCGCGGGCAAGAAGGGGGCCAAGGCATGAGCGTTTCGGTGATCGGCGCGGGGGCCTTTGGCACCGCATTGGCGGTCAGTCTGGCCAGCAAGGGGCAGGTCGCGCTGTGGGGACGCGATACCGGCTGGGCGCGCGAGCGCGAGAACCCGCGCTTGCCCGGTGTGCGCCTGCCCGCCGGATTGCAGGTGACCGCCCGGCTGGACAGGATCGACTCGCAGACGCTGCTGCTGGCGCTGCCCGCGCAGGTGCTGGGCGGTTTCCTGACCGAGCATGCGGATTGGCTGGATGGCCGCCGGCTGGTCAATTGCGCCAAGGGCATCGATCTGGCGACGCTGACCGGCCCCTCGGCCCTGATCGCGGCGGCCTGTCCCAAGGCCACGGCGGCGGTGCTGACCGGCCCCAGCTTTGCCGCCGACATCGCCCGCGGCCTGCCCACGGCGCTGACGCTCGCCTGCGCCGATCCGCAGGCCGCCGAGGCGCTGCAAGCCGACCTGAGCACCGCTTCGCTGCGGCTATATCGCACCACCGATGTCATCGGCGCGGAACTGGGCGGGGCGCTGAAAAACATCATCGCCATTGCCGCCGGCGCCGCCATCGGCGCGGGCTATGGCGACAGTGCGCGTGCCAGCGTCGTCACCCGCGGCTTTGCCGAGATGGGCCGCCTTGCCGGCGCGCTTGGCGCAAGGCCGGAAACGCTGAACGGGCTGTCGGGCCTTGGCGATCTGGTGCTGACCTGCACCTCCGAACAGTCGCGCAATTTCCGCTATGGCCTTGCTTTGGGGGCCGGCCGCCCCTTTGCGCAGGGCACCACGGTCGAGGGCGCCGCCACCGCCCGCGCCGTCAGCTCGCTTGCCCGCCAGAAGGGCATCGAGATGCCGATCTCGGATCTGGTGGCAGGCCTTGCCGAGGGCCGCATCGCCATGAAACATGCCCTGAACCTTTTGCTGAACCGACCCCTCAAGGAGGAATGATGCCCCTTTTCGCCGTGATCTGCCGCGACCATGCCGGCAAGCTGCAAACCCGTCTGGACACCCGTGAAAAGCACCTGGCCTTTCTGAAGGCCCAGCCCGGCCTGAAAATGGCCGGCCCCCTGATCGAAGAGGGCGAGATGCGCGGTTCGCTTCTGGTGGTCGAGGCCGAGGATTTGACCCGTGTCAAGGACTGGGCCGCGACCGACCCCTACAAGGCGGCGGATCTGTTTGCCTCGGTCGAGGTGATCGAGTGGAAAAAGGTGATCGGCTGATGGCGCATTGGCTTTTCAAATCCGAGCCGGACGTCTTCAGCTTTGACGACCTGATCGCCAAAGGCGAGACGGGCGAGGAATGGGACGGCGTGCGCAATTATCAGGCCCGCAACAACATGCGCGCCATGCAGATCGGCGATCGCGGTTTCTTCTATCACTCGAACATCGGCAAGGAGGTCGTCGGCATCTGCGAGGTGGTGGCGCTGGCCCATCCGGATTCGAAAGCTGCCGACCCAAGATGGGAATGCGTCGACATTCGCGCCGTGGCGCGGGTCACGCGCCCGATCTCGCTGGACGAGGCCAAGGCCGATCCGCGCCTGAAAGACATGGTGCTGGTCAATAATTCGCGCCTGTCGGTGCAGCCGG
>JAGPGI010000399.1 GCA_018056045.1 Paracoccus sp. (in: a-proteobacteria) | reverse complement strand
ACGGTGATGAATTCCGGGTCATACATGCCCGAATTGCCCAGCATCGGGATATCCAGCCCGACCTCTTTCATCTGGCGCGCCAGAATCCCCGCCTCGGTGATGACGCCGCCAAAGAAGACCGCATCCACATCCTTGGATTTCAGCGCCGTCAGGATGGTGCGAAAATCGGTCGAGCCGACCGGGAACAGGTCGGTCGAGACGATCTCTCCGCCGGCCTCGGGCACGAATTGCGCCACCGAATCGGCATTCGCCTTACCGAAATCCGAGGTGTCGGCGATGATCGCGATGCGCTTGGCGCCCAGCGTTTTCACCGCCCAGTCCGACAGCGGCTTGTTCTCGGTCAAAAGCGTGGGCGTGACGCGGGTGACCTGCGGCAGGTTCTGATCGGTGATCGCCGGCGAGATCGCGCCCCAGATGACCAGAGGCGTCTGGAAACGCGCGAAAACCGGCATGGTCGCCAGCGCCACCGGCGAGTTCCAATGCCCGGTCGCGGCGGCCAGTTCGGGGTCGTTGACCAGCTTCATCGCGGCGGAAACGCCGGTCTGCGGGTCCGAGGCGTCATCGACCACCACGCCCTCGAATTCATAGGGCGCATCCGCCACGGCATTGGCCTGTTCGATGGCCAGCAGAAAGCCGTTCCGTGCCCCCAGCCCCTGCTGGGCATTCCCGCCCGAAAGCGGCCCCAGAAAGCCCAGCTTCACATGGGTCTTTTCGGCATGGGCGGGGACGGCAAGGGCCATGGCGGAAAGCAGCAGGCCGGCAACCGCCGCACGGCGGGTGGTCAGGAAACGGGACATGAGAACCTCTCTGTTATGTCTTGCCCGCGGCGTTGCGCGCGGGCGGGGCTGCCTGTTTCCAGGGCGGGCGGGGCTATCGTCCAGACCGTCCCGGCACAGGCATTCCATTGCATCGCAAGGAAACCATAGGCGCGGGCCGCTGCCGGATTAAGACGTTTTTCCCGAGCCGGAGCTTAGGAAAAAACTACGCGCCGCGACGGGTTTCCTGGGCTACATTCCCCATTGCGCGAACCGGGTCAGGCACCCGCTGCATCCATCAAACCATAGCAAGCACACAACATACCGCGAGGCCCATATGGACAGCCTTATGGTCCAGCACGTCATGAATTGGCTGGTGCTGGGCAGTATCTATTCGCTGATCGCAATCGGTTTCAGCCTGCTTTTCGGGCTGCTGAACGTGATCCACTTCTCACATGGCGATGTGTCGATGATCGCCCCTTTCGTCGCGCTGGCAAGCCTGCAGGTCATCATGGCCATGGTGGGCATGGGCGGCGGCATGGCCATCCTGCTGGCAGTTCTGGCCGCCGCATTGGTCACAGGTCTGGCCGGCATCGCGGCCGACAAGCTGGTGATCCGGCGCTTTCGCCGCTCGCCCGCGATGATGGCTCTGGTCGCCACCGTGGCGCTGGGAACCGTCATCCGCGAGCTCATCCGCGCCTTTTATCCGCAGGGCTCGAACCCCAAGGCATTCCCGGCCATCGTCGATGGCGCGCTGTCGCTGGGCGGGCTGCGGCTGTCCCTGCAGCCGGTGCTGATCATCGTGATCTCGGGCGCTATAGTGGCGCTGATCTATGTGCTGATGCAGCGCACGCCCATCGGCACCCGCATCCGCGCCGTGGCCGAGGATCGCGACACTGCCCGCCTGATGGGCATCTTTCCCGAACGGATCTTCGCCTTTACCTTCTTTCTGGCCTCGGCGGTGGGTGCGCTTGGCGCCTTGTTCTTTGCCGCCAATGTCGGCGTCGTGCGCTTTGACTTTGGCGTGCAGCTGGGCCTGATCGGCTTTTCGGCGGCGGTCATCGGCGGGCTTGGCTCGATGTCCGGGGCGATCCTTGGCGCGCTGGCCATCGCCGGGATCGAATCGCTGGTCCAGGCCAATATCCCCGACGGCGCATCCTATCGGCTGGTCTTCGTCTTCCTGCTGGTGATCGTGATGCTGTGCCTGCGCCCGTCGGGCCTTCTGGGCAAACCCGTGATGGAGAAGGTCTGAGACATGATGACCCAAACCGAAAACACCACCGCCTCCGCCGGGCTGCCCGCTGCCCTGATCGTCTTTCTGGCCGAGGCCGCGGGCGCCGCCCTGCTTTGGGCGCTGCTGACGTCGGAAACCACCGCCGTGGTCCTGACGCTGCTGGCGGTGATGGGCGCGGGCTTTGCCCTGATGCAGGTCCGCCCCCAGATCGAGGAAACCATCGTCGGCGCCTTTCAATCGGCGCGCGGACTGGCCATGGCGCTGGGACTGGCCATCGTGCTGATCTATCCGTTCTTTCTGGGCAACAACACCTATGCGCTGCACCTTGTCATCGTGGCGCTGCTTTATTCGGTGCTGGCTTTGGCGCTGAACTTTCAGCTTGGCTCGGCCAATATCCCGAACTTCGCCACCGGCGCGACCTATGGCATCGGAGCCTATACGTCGGGGCTGCTCGCGATCAATTTCGGCTGGTCGCTCTGGGCCACGCTGCCGGCGGCGGCGCTGGTCGCCACGGCCTTCGGGTTTCTGCTGGGCATCCCGTCGATGCGCACCCGCGACAGCTATCTGGCGCTGGTCACCATCGCCTTCGGCATCGTCATCCACCAGCTTCTGAACAATTTCGACTGGACGGGCGGCGCGAACGGGCTGGTCGGCATTCCGGCGCCCAGCCTGTTCGGCCATTCCTTCATGCAGCCGATCGAGATCCTGGGCTTTCGTCTGCCCTCGCAGGCGAATTTCTACTATCTTGCCGCTTCGCTGCTGGGGCTGGCGATCCTGTCGGCCAAGCGGCTGCATGAAAGCCGCATCGGGCTGGCCTGGAACGCGATCCGCGCCGATGAGCTGGCGGCGCGCTGCCAGGGCATCAACGTCGCCTGGTACAAGATCCTGGCCTTTGCGGTGGATGCGTTCCTGGCCGCCTTCGCCGGCACGATCTATGCCTTTTACGTATCGTATATCTCGCCCGACAACTTCACCTTTCTGGTGTCGGTGACGATCATGACCATGGTGATCGTGGGTGGCATGGACAACACCTTCGGCGTGATCGTGGGCGCGTTCCTGCTGACGCTGCTGCCCGAAAAGCTGCGGATATTCTCTGACTACCGGCTGCTCTTCGTGTCGGTGGTGGTGATCCTGTTCCTGATCCTGCGGCCCAAGGGCCTGTTCCCGCAACGCC
>JAGPGI010000062.1 GCA_018056045.1 Paracoccus sp. (in: a-proteobacteria) | reverse complement strand
TTCCACTGCCGGAATGGCCTGCTGGTTCGGTGCGGCGCCGGTGTAGAAGACATTGCGCTCTGATTCCTCGCCCTCGTACTGGACGGGATAGAACAGGATGCTGTCGAGTTCGCGAAATACCGGCAGCACCGATTTGCGCGACACGCTGGTCCAGCAGCCAAACACCGCCGAGACCTTGTCGCCCGCGACCAGCTCGCGCGCCTTTTCCGCGAAAAGCGGCCAGTCCGAGGCTGGGTCGACAACCACCGGTTCCAGCTTGCGGCCAAGGACGCCGCCCTTGGCGTTCTGCTCTTCGATCAGCATCAGCATGGCGTCTTTCAGCGTGGTCTCCGAAATCGCCATGGTGCCCGAAAGCGAATGCAGGATGCCGATCCTGATCGGCTCGGCACTGTCTTGCGCAAGGGCGGAGGTGCCCAGAAGCGCGGCGAGAAGCGTGGCGGAAAGCGGGGCGAGTTTCATGCGGGTGGTCTCCGGTTCAAGGGGCCAGGGGCGGCATGGCACCAGCTAAGGGCGGCGCCGCAGCGCAGAACCAGCGCCAAGCGCGGCGATTGCCGCGAAAAAGTCGCGGCGCGGAATATCCGGGCAAATCGGGTGAATTTCTGCCTGCGGAGTGGTCAGATGCGGTGCGGTGCAGGGATTGCCCGCCAGGCGGGACGCCTGCCCAGCGATTGGGCGCGGGCCGCCGCTTTTGCCCGATCCCTGCGCAGGGGCACCTGTTTGACGTGGCGGCGGGGGCATTGCCGCATTGCGGCATGGCCTGTCGGGATGGCACCCCGGCCATGACCAGCAGCGGGATCCCATGGACAAGCGCCTTTCCATCGTCGTCATCGAACCCGACCCCGAACGCGCCGCCCCCATCGTGGACGGTCTGCGCGAGATCGGCGATCACGATATCCGCATCTTTTCCGAGGAAACCGGCCTTGCGCGCCATATCGCCGAATGCCGGCCCGACATCGTGCTGATCGATCTGGCCAATCCCTCGCGCGATATCCTTGAGGAACTGGCGCTGGCCTCGGGGCCGACGGAGCGGCCGGTGGCGATGTTCGTCGACCGCTCGGACGAGCATCTGACCCGGACGGCGGTCGAGGCGGGGATCTCGGCCTATGTCGTGGACGGGCTGCGGCCGGACCGCATCAAGCCGGTGCTTGATGCCGCCGTCGCGCGGTTTCACATGTTCCAGCGCATGCGCGCCGAACTGGCGGCGACCCGAACCGCGCTTGAGGAACGCAAGGTCATCGACCGAGCGAAAGCCGTCTTGATGAAGGCGCGCGGCATTGACGAAGAGGCCGCCTATGCGCTGCTGCGCAAGACGGCAATGGATCAGGGCAAGCGCGTCGCCGAGATTGCCCAGCAACTGGTTCTGGCCGCGGGGCTTTTATCATGCCGTTGACCTCACTGACCCTTGGCTATGTGCCGCTGATCGACGCAGCCCCCCTGATCCTTGCCCGCGAACTGGGCTTTGCCGCCGAGGAGGGGCTGGAGTTTCGCCTGCTGCGGCAGGGCGCCTGGGCGCAGGCCCGCGATCTTTTGGGGGCGGGGGTGATCGACGCCGCCCATATGCTGGCGCCGATGCCGGTGGCACAGGCGCTGGGTCTTGGCCCGGCGCTGCCCGATCTGGATCTGGTGATGGTGCTGTCCCAGGGCGGGCAGGCCGTCGCCATCAGTCAGAAGCTGGCCGCACGCCTGCGCGAAAACGGCCATGATTTCGACTTTCAGGACGCGCGCAAGGCGGGCGAGGCCCTGCGCTATGCCGCGCCCGGCCGCTTGCGCATCGGCGTGCCCTTTCCCTTTTCGACCCAGGTCGAACTGATGCAGCATTGGCTGTCGGCCTGCGGTTTCGCGCAGGAGCCCGAGGTGGTGACCGTGCCGCCGCCGCTGATGGCCGCGGCCATGGCGGCGGGCGAGGTTGACGCCTTTTGCGTGGGCGAGCCATGGGCCTCAAGCGCGGTCGAGCAGGGCGTCGCCACGCTGTTGCTGCCCGGCGTCGCGATCTGGGCCGCGCCGCCGGAAAAGGGGTTTGTCATGCGCCGGGACTTTACCCGCGCGCAGCCCGAACTGACCGGCGCCTTGATGCGGGCAATCTGGCGTGCCTGCCGCTGGCTGGACGAGACCGAGAACCGCGACACCGCCGTCGAGATCATATCGCGGCGCGAATATCTGGACCTGCCGCCGGAACTGGCCGAGCGCGGCCTGACCGGACGCCTGCAGATCTCGCCCATGGGCGAGATGCGCGCGGTGCCCGATTTCGTTTCGTTCCACCGGGGCGGCGTGAATTTCCCGTGGAAAAGTCTGGCGGCGCTGTTTGCCCAGCGGATCGCGCATCGTCACGGGCTGGACCCGGTTTGGGCGATGGGCCGGGCCATGGCGCATTTCCGCACCGATCTTTACCGCACGCATCTGCGCGGGGCGGGGGCGGCGCTGCCCGGCGCCTCGGCCCGGCTGGAGGGTGCGCTGGCCGTTGACCGCGAGGTTGCGGCCGAAAAAGGCCAGATGATTCTGCGCGCCGATGCCTTCTTCGACGGCGCGGTTTTTGAGCCGCGCTTCTGAAACTGGCCGATATCAGGGCAGATGCCGCGCCCTTCGCCCGATTTCCGGGCGGTTGGAAACCCGGATGCTGCGCCGCCGCATTTTTGCTTGAGGGACGGCCCCGGCACGGGCAGTCTTGATCCATGGCCCCGCGCAACGACGCGTCACCGGCCCGCTCGCAATGATGCGGCACAGATCCCGCGACGACGCGGAATCCCCAAAAACGAAAGCGTCCCCGCATTGGCCGCAGGCGGCCCGCGCTTCCGCGCTTTCCGACAGCATTCGCCATCTTTCGCATCGGAGCCATCATGCCCGCCATATCCCCCGCATCCCCGCCCGAGGCCAGCCGCGCGCTGGGTCTTTCGACCGTGGCCTTTACGATCTGCTTTGCCGTCTGGACGATCTTTTCGATCATCGGCCTGCAGATCCGCAACGAACTCTCGCTAAGCGACACGCAATTCGGCCTGCTGGTCGGGATGCCGATCCTGACCGGATCGCTGGTCCGGATCGTCCTTGGCATCGCCACCGACCGGCTGGGCGGGCGCATCGTCTATACGCTGACCATGATGGCGGCGGCGCTGGCGACATTCCTGCTGGGCTGGGCCTCGACCTATCCGCAGATGCTGCTGGCGGCGCTTGGCGTCGGGCTGGCGGGCGGCTCATTCGCCGTGGGCGTGGCCTATGTCTCGCGGTTCTTCGATGGCGCGCGGCAGGGCACGGCGCTGGGGATTTTTGGGGTCGGCAATGTCGGCGCGGCGCTGACCAAGTTCGTCGCGCCCTTCGTGATGCTGGCCTTTGGCTGGCAGGCGACGGCGCAGATCTGGGCGGCGGGGCTGGTGCTGACCGCGATCCTGTTCTGGATTTTCAGCAAGGACGACCCGGTGACAGCCGCCCATCGCCATGGCCAGATGCCCCTGCGCAGCCTGCATGCCGAATTCGCGCCGCTGAAGAACGTGCAGGTCTGGCGCTTTTCGGCCTATTACTTCTTCAGCTTCGGCGCCTTTGTCGCGCTGGCGCTGTGGCTGCCGCATTACCTGATCGGAGTTTACGGTTTCGACGTGAAAACCGCCGGCATGGTCGGCGCGGCCTATTCCATCCCCGCCTCGATCTTTCGCGCCTATGGCGGTGTCCTGTCGGACCGGGTAGGGGCGCGGGTGGTGATGTACTGGACGCTGATCGTATCCGGCCTCGCCACGGCGATCCTGTCCTTGCCGGTGGCGGTGCCGGTCACGGTATTTCTGGCGGTGATCTTCACGCTGGGCTTTTTCATGAGCCTGGGCAAGGCCGCCGTCTACAAGCACATCCCCAGCTATTACCCGCAGAATGTCGGCGCGGTCGGCGGGCTGGTCGGCATGATCGGCGGGCTTGGCGGCTTTGTGCTGCCGCTGCTGTTCGGCTGGCTCAAGGATGAGACCGGGCTTTGGTCCAGCTGCTTCATGGTCCTGTTCGTGCTGGTCCTGGGCTGCCTTGGCTGGATGCATGTCTCGGTCCGCCGCATCACCCGCGCCGCCACCCCGCAAGCCGCCTGAGGAAGGAGCCAGCCATGAGAAAGAAACTTGTCGTCATCGGGGCAGGCATGGCCTCGGGCCGGATGCTGGAGCAGCTTTTCGAGACCGCGCCCGGTGCCTATGACGTCACCCTGTTCAACGCCGAGCCGCGCGGGAACTATAACCGCCTGATGCTGTCGCCGGTGCTGTCGGGCGAAAAGACCTATGACCAGATCGTCACCCATGACGAGGGGTGGTATGCCGCCCATGGCGTCGATTGCCGCTTTGGCGAGCCGGTCGTCCAGATCGACCGCAAGGCGCGCGTGGTGCGCAGCAACAAAAGCGCGGCGGAATATGACGCGCTGGTCATCGCCACCGGCTCGGCCCCGTTCATCATCCCGGTCGCGGGTCGCGACCTGCCCGGCGTCGTCACCTATCGCGACCTTGAAGATACCGAGGCCATGATTGCCGCTGGCATCGCCGGCAAGGATGCGGTGGTGATCGGCGGCGGCCTTCTGGGGCTTGAGGCGGCGGCGGGCATGGCTGCGCGCGGCGCCCGCGTCACCGTCATCCACCTGATGGGCCACCTGATGGAGCGGCAGCTGGACCCCGCCGCCGGCTATCTTCTGGAACGCGATCTGGAACGGCGCGGCATCAAGATCCATTGCAAGGGCGCGACCAAGGCCATTCTGGGCCATGACCGCGCCGAGGCGGTGCTGCTGGAAGACGGCACTGTCTATCCCGCCGATCTGGTCTGCATGGCCGTCGGTATCCGCCCCGAGACCCGCCTTGCCGTCGACGCCCATCTTGAGGTCGAACGCGGCATCGTCGTCGATGATGCGCTGCGCAGCAGTGATCCGCATATCTTTGCCCTTGGCGAATGCGTCGAACATCGGGGCCAGCTTTTCGGCCTTGTCGCGCCGCTTTACGACCAGGCCAGGGTGCTGGCGAAAACCCTGCTGGATCAGGCGGCAGAATTCCGCCCCATAGAGACCGCGACCAAGCTCAAGGTCACCGGCTGCGACCTGTTCAGCGCCGGCGATTTCGCGGAAGGTCAGGGGCGCGAGGATATCGTCTTTCGTGATCCCGGTCGCGGCATCTACAAGCGGCTGGTGCTGGAGGGCGACCGCATCATCGGCGTCGTCATGTATGGCGATACCTCGGACGGAAGCTGGTTTTACGGGCTGATGAAGGACAAGGCCGATATCAGCGACCTGCGCGAGACGCTGATCTTCGGCCCCGCCTATCAGGGAGGGACCACGCCGGACCCTATGGCGGCCGTTGCAGCCTTGCCGCCTGAGGCGGAGATCTGCGGCTGCAACGGCGTTTGCAAAGGCACCATCACCGCCGCCGTGCAGGCGGGAGCGACGACGCTGGATCTGGTGCGGGCGCGGACCAAGGCCAGCGGCTCTTGCGGGACCTGCACGGGACTCGTGCAGCAGGTCATGGCGCTGACCCTTGGCGGGGCGGTTGCGGATGCCCCCGCCGGCATGTGCAAATGCACGGACCACAGCCACGAGGACGTGCGGCGGCTGATCCGCGGCATGGCGCTGAAGTCGATCCCCGCCGTCATGCAGGAACTGGGCTGGAAATCGGCGGGCGGCTGTCCGTCATGCCGCCCGGCGCTGAACTTCTATCTGCTGGCGGAATGGCCTCTGGATTACCACGACGACCGTCAGTCGCGTTTCGTCAATGAAAGGAACCACGCCAATATCCAGAAGGATGGCACCTATTCGGTGGTGCCGCGCATGTGGGGCGGCGTTACGACTCCGGGCGAGCTGCGCGCCATCGCCGATGCCGCCGACAAGTATAACGTGCCCATGGTCAAGGTGACCGGCGGCCAGCGCATCGACCTGCTGGGCGTCCGCAAGGAAGATCTGCCCCATATGTGGGCGGATCTGAATGCCGCCGGGCTGGTTTCGGGCCACGCCTATTCCAAGGGGCTGCGCACGGTCAAAACCTGTGTCGGCAGCGAGTTCTGCCGCTTTGGCACGCAGGATTCGACCGGGCTGGGCATCCGGCTGGAAAAGCTGCTTTGGGGGTCATGGACGCCGCACAAGGTCAAGCTGGGCGTCTCGGGTTGCCCGCGCAATTGCGCCGAGGCGACCTGCAAGGATATCGGCGTGATCTGCGTCGACAGCGGTTTTCAGATCAGCGTCGCGGGCGCTGCCGGGATGGAGGTCAAGGAAACCGAGGTGCTGGCCTCGACCCCCTCCGAGGATGAGGCGGTTCAGATCATCACGGCCTTTGTCCAGCTTTACCGCGAAAACGCCCGCTATCTGGACCGGCCCTATAGATGGGTGGCCAAGGTCGGCCTTGATTGGGTCAAGGCCCGGATCGCCGATGTCGAAAACCGCCGCGCGCTGGTCGACCGGTTCGAGCTCAGTCAATCCGTCTATCGCCGCGACCCCTGGGCCGAGCTTTCGACCCCGGCCGAGACGCCCAAATGGGCACCCCTTGCCGATCTGACGCTGGAGGCTGCGGAATGAGTGCTTTTATCGATATCGGCGCGCTTGAGGACGTGCCCGTGCAGGGTGCCCGTGTGGTCAGGACCGCGCAGGGCTGCATCGCGGTGTTCCGCACCTTCGACGACCGGGTCTTTGCGCTGGAGGATCGCTGCCCGCACAAGGGCGGCCCGCTCTCCGAGGGCATGGTGCATGGCGATCGCGTGACCTGCCCGCTGCATGCCTGGGCCTTCGACATGAATACCGGGCAGGCGCAGGGCGCGGATGAGGGTGCGGTTCGCACCTATCCGGTCCGGGTCCGGAATGGCCGCATCCAGATCAGCGCCGAACTGATGGCGCGGCGCGCGGCATGAGGGTTTGCGTCATGAGCTCATCATATCCATATGATTTTTCTTTAGTAATTTTTGCGACTGGTCCGGGGCGCCCATGACCCTGCATCCCGCCATCGTGCCCATTCGCACCACCTGTCCTTATTGCGGCGTTGGCTGCGGGGTGCTGGCCTCGCCCGATGGCCGGGGCGGGGCGACCATTGACGGCGACCCGGCGCATCCGGCGAACAAGGGCCGGCTTTGCGTCAAGGGCGCGGCATTGGGCGAGACGCTGGGCCATCAGGGGCGCTTGCTTGCGCCGCAGATCGGCGGGCAGACGGCCAGTTGGGATCAGGCGCTGGATCTGGTCGCGGCCCGGTTTCGCGACACCATCGCCCGGCACGGGCCGGATTCCGTGGGCTTTTATGTCTCGGGGCAATTGCTGACCGAGGATTACTATGTCGCCAACAAGCTGATGAAGGGTTTTATCGGTTCGGGGAATATCGACACGAATTCAAGGCTGTGCATGGCGTCCTCGGTCGCGGGGCACCGGCGGGCCTTTGGCAGCGACACCGTGCCCGGGCTTTATGAGGATCTGGAGCTGGCCGATACGGTGGTGCTGGTCGGCTCGAACCTCGCCTGGTGCCATCCGGTGCTGTTCCAGCGGCTGGCGGCGGCGCGCGCGATGCGGGGCACACGCGTCGTGGTGGTCGATCCGCGCCGGACCGCAAGCTGCGATATCGCTGACCTGCATCTGGCGCTGGCACCCGGCGCGGATGCCACGCTGTTCAATCTGCTTCTTGCGGAAATACACGCAGGATCATTTGATTATGACGAAAATATAGACGGTATCGAGGCGGCCTTGGCTGCTGCCCACGCCACGGACCCGGCGCAAGCCGGGCTGACAGCGGCCGAGCTTGCGCAGTTTTTCGACCTCTGGCTGGGCAGTGACAAGGTGGTCACGGTCTATTCGCAGGGCATCAACCAGTCCGACAGCGGCACGGACAAGGTGAATGCGATCCTGAACTGCCATCTGGCCACCGGCCGGATCGGGCGGCCGGGCATGGGTCCCTTCAGCGTCACCGGTCAGCCCAATGCCATGGGCGGGCGCGAGGTGGGCGGCCTTGCCAATATGCTGGCCTGCCATCTGGAAATAGAGAACCCCGCCCATCGCGCCGCTGTCCAGCACTTCTGGAACGCGCCCCGCATGGCGGAAAGGCCCGGTCTCAAGGCCGTAGACATGTTCCGCGCGGTTGAGGAAGGCCGGATCAAGGCGCTGTGGATCATCTGCACCAATCCCGCCGTCACCATGCCCGAGGCGGATCGCGTCGCCCGCGCCATCGCCGGCTGCGAATTCGTCGTGGTCTCGGACATGATGGCGCAGACCGACACGACGCGGCTGGCGCATGTGCTGTTGCCCGCCACCGGCTGGGGCGAAAAGGACGGCACGGTGACGAACTCCGAACGCCGTATCAGCCGCCAGCGCCGGTTCCTGCCGCCCGCCGGACAGGCGCGCGACGACTGGCGTGTTCTGGCCGAGGTCGGGTGCCGTATGGGCTGGAGGGATGCCTTTGACTGGCAGAACCCGGCCGAGGTCTTTGCCGAACATGCCGCGCTGTCGGGTGTGGCGGGCGCCTTGGGCAGTGACTTCGACATCTCGGATCACGCCGGGATCGGGGTGGCGGAATATGACGTGCTGCAACCCTTTCTGTGGCCGCAATCGGCGGCGCGGCGTGGTGGTCGTTTCTTTGGTGACGGGCGGTTTCACACCCCGAACGGGCGCGGGCGCATGGTCGCGGTCACGCCCCTTGCGCCGCAGGCGCTGGATGCGGCCTATCCGTTCCGCCTGAACACCGGCCGCGTGCGCGACCATTGGCACACGATGACCCGGACCGGGCTTTCGCCACGCCTGTCCCGTCATCTGGCCGAGCCGTTTCTGGAAATCCATCCCGCGGACGCCGCCCGGCTGGAACTGGCCCCCGCCAGTCTGGCCGAGGTGACCAGTCCGCATGGCCGCGCCATCCTGCGCGTGCTGGTCACCGACCGCGCCGCGCCGGGCCATCCTTTCGCGCCGATGCATTGGACGGGCGAGACCGCGCCCTCGGGGCGGGTCGATGCGCTGGTGCCGGGGCGGGTCGATCCGGTCTCGGGCCAGCCGGCGCTGAAATCCGCAGGCGTCGCGATCCGGCCCTTTGCCGCGCGCTGGTTCGGTTTTGCCGTCAGCGCGGGCGCGGTGCGGCCCGATTGCGACTATTGGGCACGGGCGGTGCTTCCGCGCGGCCAGCAGCTTGAATTGGCCGGGCAGGCGGCACCAGCGGATTGGACGGATTACGCCCGCGCGCTTTTCGGGCTGGAGGGCGAGCCGCTGATGATCCGCGACCGCGCGCGCGGCCTTGTGCGGCTGGCCTTTCTGCAAGACGGGCGGTTGCGGGCGGCACTGTTTGTCGCGCCCGAGCCGGTGGCGCTGTCGCGCAGCCATGTCGCGGCATTGCTGACCGAGGAGGGGGGGCTGGATCTGCTTTCCGGCCGCCCCGGCGCTGACCGCCCCGACGAGGGGGCGCTGGTCTGCGCCTGTTTCGGTGTCGGCGTGAACAGCATTGCCCAGGCCATTGCCACCCAAGGCCTGACCTCGGTCGAGGCGGTGGGGCGGGCGCTGCGGGCCGGCACAAACTGCGGCTCGTGCCGGCCCGAGATCGGCGCACTGCTTCAGGCCGGAATGGCCTGCCGGGCGGCGGCGGAATAAAGAGAGACAGCGCGGAAAATTTCTGCGTTACCTGCGCAATTCACTGATTTTGATATCATTCATCGCAGGGCAGGATCAGTGCGAATTCCGGGTCGGCGCCGATGCGGATGCTGCTGCCCGGCTCGGGCAGAAGCAGTCCGGGCACCCGCGCCTTCAGCGCCAGACCGGCCCCGTCCAGATGCAGCTCGATCAGGCTTTCCCGGCCAAGATAGCGGGCGCGGGTGACGCGGGCCAGCGCGCCGCCATGGGCGGTGGGCGTCAGATGCTGGGGACGGATGATCACCTCGGCGCAGCTGCCATCGGGCAGGCCGGGGGCGGGAAAGCGGCCCAGCGGCGTGGCGATGCTGCCCTGCGAGATGCGCCCCTCAAGCCGGTTCAGGTCGGAAAAGAAGGCTGCGACCCCGCGATCGACGGGGTGGTCGTAAAGCTCATGCGGGCGACCTTCCTGGATCAGGCGGCCACGGCGCATGACGGCGATGCGGTCGCCCATCAGCATCGCCTCTTCGGGGTCGTGGGTGACCATCAGGACGGTGGTGCCGCTGTCGCGCAAAAGGTCCAGCGCGGCGTCGCGCACACCGTCGCGCAGCCGGTGGTCAAGGCTGGAGAAGGGCTCGTCCATCAGCATCAGGCAGGGGCGCGGTGCCAAGGCGCGGATCAGCGCGATCCGCTGCTGTTCGCCGCCCGACAGCTCATGCGGGAACTTCGCGCCGTAACCGCTGAGGCCGACGCGTTCCAGCAATTCGTCGATGCGCTGTGGCGCGATCTTGCCGCGCAGGCCAAAGCCGATATTCGCCGCCACATCCAGATGCGGAAACAGCGCGAAATCCTGAAAGACCAGCCCGATGCAGCGGCGTTCCGGCGGCAGGAAGGTGGTGGCGTCGGACATGAGCTTGCCGTCGATG
>JAGPGI010000061.1 GCA_018056045.1 Paracoccus sp. (in: a-proteobacteria) | reverse complement strand
CGCGCGGCGCCTGGGCCGAGCGCGTCGAGGGCATCGACGCCGGCGCCGATGACTACCTGCCCAAGCCCTTCCGCATGGAAGAGCTGATCGCCCGCGCCCGCGCGCTGGTCCGCCGCGCCGGCGGGCGCGGCAATGCCACCCAGCAGATCGGCAAGCTGACGGTGGACCTGAACCGCATGACCGCCGCCATCGACGGCATCCCGGTCGCGGTGACCCCGCTGGAATTCCGCCTCGTCTCGTATCTGGCGCTGAACCGCGACCGCAGCGTGGCCCCGACCGAGCTTTTGGAGCATCTCTATGGCGATGACGATTCGCGCGAGGCGAACGCGGTCGAGGCCGTCATCACCCGCCTGCGCCGCAAGCTGGGTCCGGGCGTGATCGGCACAAGGCGCGGCTTTGGCTATCACCTCGAGACCGGCCAGACGGACGGCGTGGCGTGATCCACGCGACCCGCTCGATCCGCTGGCGGCTGCTGGCGGCGGGGGCCTTGGCGCTGGCCGGGGCCCTGGCGCTGTCGGGCATGGGTCTGGCGGTGCTGTTTGAGCGCCATGTCGAGCGCGTCGCCGTCGCCGATCTGCAGGCCCGGGCGCTGGCACTGGCGGCCATGGTCGAGCCGGGCGGCGCGGATGGCCCGGTCATCCATACCGGCCCGGCCGATCCGCTCTATGAGCAGCCCTTTTCGGGCCGCTACTGGCAGATCACGCTGGGTCAGCAGCAATACCGCTCGCGCTCGCTATGGGATTACGCGCTGCCGGCCGGCCATGCCGCCCCGCCACCGGGCGAGACGGCGACCCTGTCGCTGCCCGGCCCGCGCGGCACCGCGCTGCTGGCGGTCGAGCAGAGCCTTGCCGTGGGGCGCGGCTCGACACCCGTGCCGCTGCGCATCATCGTCGCCACCGAACGCGACCAACTGAACCTCGCGCGGCGCGGCTTTCTGGGCGATCTGCTGCCATATCTGGCGCTGCTCGGCGCGGCGCTGCTGGTCGCAAGCTGGCTGCAGATCAGCGTCGGGCTGCGGCCCCTCGCGCAGGTCGGGGCGCGGGTCGCGGGGCTGAACTCGGGCGCGCGGCCACGCATGGGGCAGGACCTGCCAACCGAGGTCACTCCGCTGGCCTCGGAGATCGACAAACTGCTGGATGCGCGCGACGAGCAACTGGCCCGCGCCCGCCACCGCGCCGCCAATCTGGCCCATGGCTTCAAGACGCCGCTGCAGGCGCTGCTGGGCGACGCGGCGCAATTGCGCAGCCGCGAACAGGACGACATCGCCGCCAGCATCGAGACCGTCGCCACCGCCATGCGCCGCCATGTCGATCGCGAACTGGCCCGCGCCCGCATCCAGTCCGACCGGTCGAACACCGGCGCCGATCCCGGCCCGATCCTTGCAAAACTGATCGGCGTCCTGCGCCGCATGCCGCAGGGCGCGGGCATCGACTGGCAGTTGGACGCCCCGCCGGGCCTGCGCGCCCGCATCGACGCCGACGATCTGACCGAGGCGCTTGGCGCGCTTCTGGAAAACGCCATGCGCCACACCAATGAGATCGTCGAAACCACCGTCCGGGCCGAGGGCGGCAGCATCATCATCGCCATCCGCGACGACGGCCGCGGCGTCCCCGAAGCGGATCTCGAACGCCTGACCCAGCGCGGCCTCAGCCTTGATCCCAGCGGTCAGGGACAGGGCATCGGTCTCGCCGTCGTCGCCGATATCGTCGATGCCGCGCAGGGCGAATTGCGCCTTGCCAATGCCCGCCCGGGCTTTCTGGCCGAACTGCGCTTTGACGCGATGCCTTGAAGGATGGCTGGCGCCGATGCCCCGGGGCCTTCCTCTCAGCCATGGCTCTTGCAGCAGACGCCCTCTTCCGGTTCCGAAACTCGATGGTCCAGACTCTAACCGGCCAGCAAGGGATCGGGTGCGGCCTTGACGAAGCCCCCGGTCAGCGGCCGGTCAAGATACTGGCTAATGGCAAGGGCCGCCGCCGCCAGCTTGGCAAGGTCGAAGCCGGTCTTGACGCCCAGCCCGTTGAACATGTGGACAAGGTTTTCGGTCGCCAGATTGCCGGTTGCGCCGGGCGAATAGGGGCAGCCCCCCAGCCCACCCGCCGAGGCATCAAAGGCGGTGACCCCCGCGCGCCATGACCACAGCGCATTGGCCAGCCCCTGACCGAAGGTGTCGTGGAAATGCGCGACGATGGGGCCGGTGCCATGCCGCGCCAGCGCCGGCTCGATCACCGGCATGACATGTCCCGGCGTCGCCCGCCCGGTGGTGTCGCAGATCGAGACCTCGTAGCAGCCGATATCGAACAGCCGCTGGATCAGATGCAGCGCGGCGGCGGGGTCCACCCAGCCCTCATAGGGGCAATGAAACGCGACCGAGACATAGCCACGCACGGCGATCCCCTGATCCAGGGCGCGGCGCGCCACCGCCTCAAAGCGGGACAACCCCTCAAGCATCGAGGCGTTCAGGTTCTTGCGCGAAAAGCTTTCGGTCGCGGCCGGAAAGATCGCGATCCGCGACACCCCGGCAGCCATCGCGCGATCCAGCCCGCGCAGGTTCGGCACCAGAGAGATATCGGCAAGGCCGGCCAGACCCTTGACCCCGGCGATCACCTCGGGCGTGTCGGCCATCTGCGGCACCCATTCGGGCGACACGAACGAGCCAAGCTCGATCTCGTGCGCGCCGGCCTCGACCAGATCGCGGATCAGCGCCAGCTTGGCCTGCAGGGGGATGATCGATCTTTCGTTCTGCAGCCCATCGCGGGGGCTGACCTCGATGATGCGGACCGATTTCGAAGGGGTGGACATGTCAGGGTTCCTCGGATTGCTGCCATCTGCGTTGCGCCAGCAGCGCCTCAAGCACCAGCTTGGCCGCTGGCCCGAGGCCCGAGACCGACTTGACGCAGATATAGGTGGTGCGCACCGCCCAGTCCTCAAGCAGGGGCAGGGCGATGACGTCATAGGTGGCGCGGGCCGCATCGGCATGGAATTTCGGCATGATCGCGATGCCCATGCCGACATCGACATATTTGGCCAGGGAATCGAAGCCATCGACGACCACGGTCGTGCGCAGTTCGACCCCCGTGCCCACCGCCTTGCGCGAGATCAGGTGCTGCAAGGCCAGATTGTCGCGCAAGGCCACATAGTCGCAGCGGTCCAGATCGGCAAAGGCCAGCCCCGCGCCGCGCGTGGCAAGGGGGTGGGCGGGCGACAGCACCACCTCAAGCGGCTCGACCAGAAATTCGTATGAGGTCATGTCCTCGGGTGCGGCCACGCCCGAGACAAAGCCGATATCGGCCGTGCCGCGATTGAGGCTGACCAGAATATCCTCGCTGTTGCCCTGTTCCAGCCGCAGGTCCAGATCAGGGTGGCAACTGCGGATCTGGCCCAGAAGCTTGGGAAAGATCGAGGTGATCATGGAAATGCTGGCGACAAGCCGGACCTCGCCGGTCTTGCCCTGCGTCAGCGATTCCAGATCGCTCAGCGTCACCGCGACGATGTCGAACAGCGATTCCAGATGCCGCATCAGGACGCGTCCGGCCTGCGTCGGCTCGACGCCCCGGTCATGGCGGCGCAAAAGCTCGATCCCCAGCCGCGCCTCCATCTCGGCGATGCGGCGCGAGATGGCCGAGGCGGCCAGATGCTCGCGTTCGGCCGCGCCGATGAAGCTTTGCTCCTCGACCGCCGCCTTGAACACGCGGAGCGTCACGAAATCCAGGCCGAGGCTGCGCCATTCTGCCATGCGTGATCCCTAGCTTGCCCCCGCAAGGTCGCTGGCGATCATGTCGGATGCCTTTTCGGCGATCATGATCGTGGCGGCAAAGGTATTGGCCGAGGGGCTGGTCGGCATGACCGAGGCATCGACGACGCGCAGCCCCTCGATGCCATGGACCCGCAGCCGGTCATCGACGACGGCGCCGGGGTCCGTGGCCGGGCCCATTCTGGCGGTGCCGATCAGGTGCCAGGACGAGACGCCGTATTGGCGGGCAAAGCCCTCCAGCTCGTCATCACGCTGGACATCCTTGCCGGGCAGTTGCTCGTGATCGAAAAAGCGCGCCATCGGCCCGGTCTGGATCAGCCGCCGCGCCAGCTTGATGCCGCGCACCAGCGTGTCGGTATCCTCCTGCGCGGAAAGATAATTCGGCTGCACCAGCGGCAGGGCCATCGGGTCTTGCGACAGCGCCCGGACATGGCCGGTGCTTTGCGGCTTGTGCGCCCAGAAGCCGCAGGTCAGGCCGGGATAATCGTCCAGCATGCTGACGAATCCGGCCTTGTAGCTGGCGGGCGAAAAGACGCCTTGCAGGTCGGGCGCGTCCAGCCCCTCGCGCGAGCGGGCAAAGATATGCACCAGCGACGGGCTGAGCGTGATGATCGACGGCCGGTTGAACAGCCAGCGCAGCTGATGCCCCCAAAGCCGGGGCGGCCGCGCCAGCTCGTTGATGGTCACCGAATTGCGCGCCCGCGCCACCACCCGCACCGAATAATGGTCGCGCAGGTTGCGGCCGACGCCGGGCAGGTCATGCAGGACCGGGACGCCGATCGCGGCCAGATCGTCGGGCAGACCGATCCCCGACAGCTGCAACAGGCGCGGGGTGTTCACCGTGCCGCTGCACAGCACCACCTGCCGGCGCGCGCGGATCACCCGCCGTTCGCCCCGGCCTTCGTCGGCGATGTATTCGACGCCAACCGCGCGCCGCCCTTCGAACAGGATTTTCGCCACCACGGCGCGGGTGACCAGCCGCAGGTTGTCGCGCCGCAACGCCGGCTTGAGATAGGCCCGGGCCGAGGAAATCCGCCGCCGCCCCCGGATGATGCGCTGGAAATATCCGACGCCTTCCTGATCGCCGCCGTTATAGTCGCGGGTGCGGGGCAGGCCCAGTTCGCCCGCGCCTTGCAGGAAGGCCTCGCAGATCTCGTGCTTCCATTTCAGTTCCGAGATCTGCAGCGGGCCGTCCTTGCCGCGCGCCTCGGGGTCGCCGGCGCCGTCAAAGGTTTCCGAACGGCGGAAATAGGGCAGAACCGAGGCATAGTCCCAGCCCCGGTTGCCCATCTGCGCCCAGCCGTCGAAATCGCCCGGCTGGCCCCGGTTGTAGATCAGCCCGTTCAACGAACCCGAGCCGCCCACGACCCGGCCTTGCAGCACGTTGATCTCGCGGTCGCGGGTGTTCGCGGCGGGCTCGGTCTTGAAGGGCCAGATGTAGTTCTGGTTGAAGATCATCTTGATGAAGCCGGCGGGGATATGGATGAAGGGATGCAGGTCATCCCGCCCGGCCTCGATGACGGTGACCTTCAGCCCCGGCGTCTCGGAGAGGCGCCCGGCGACGACCGATCCGGCCGCGCCCGCACCCACGATAACGATATCCGTTTCCTCGATCTGGCTCATGCGACGTTCCCCCCTCAGGCGCCCGAGACGATGCTTTGGTGGTCCCTGCCCACGCTCAGCTCGACGATCTGCAGCCCGGCGACGCCCGGCCGCCACGGGAAGCGCTGGATCAGGCGCTGTTCATGGCCGGGAATGACCCGCGCCGTGTCGCCGCCCGCCGCATTTATCATGTCATGAATCGCAAAGACCATTTTTTCCTGGCTGCCATTCGCAAGGCCGACGGGATGATAATAGGGATCGTCGGGCGTGCCACCATCAAGGTTGTCAAACTGGTAAATCAGATCGCCCGCCAGCACCCAGGCATCCGAGGATGGCGACTTGGCGTCGTTGCGCACCACGACATATTGCGAACCGGCGGTATGGGTGTCGTAGGCAGGGATCAGGTCGATGCCCGGCAGGACGTTTTCCATCGCCCCCCTGGCGCAGACCAGACGCCCCATGCGCGCCAGATCGACCGCCCGCAGGATGTCCGAGGGGTCCATCGCCCCCAGCAGCCAGCGAAAGCGGCGGTCCAGCGACATCGTCCAGACCCAGTTCGAAAGCTCTTTTTCCTGCAGGTAGAAGGTCGCGTTCGGAAACAGCGCAATGCCGCCCATATGGTCGAAATGGGCATGGGTGATGAAGACATGCTGCACATCGGCCGGGGTCAGCCCAAAGGGGGCCAGAACCTCGTCCGGGCCGTGCCAGTTCTGGATATTGTAGTCCCGCGTCAGCACCGCGCCATGTTCGGCATTGTTATGGCCGACATCGACCAGCGCGACCGTATCCTTGCCGCGGATCAGGATATAGCTGAAGGGCAGCTTCAGCGTGCCCTGATTGTGCTGGCCATACATCACCGCGCTTTTGGGGTGCTCGGGGATGTAGCTATATTCCAGGACGTGAATCGAATATTCGCCCATTTCTCTTCTCCTCCCTTGTATTCTGTCAGTTCTGCGCGATTTGCCGGATCAGCCGGTCGTGATAGGCGCAGCAGCTTTGGCCAAGATCGATCATCTGAAAGCCCTGCATCAGGCCATCGAGCTTTTTCAGCTCGTCCCATGCCGCCCGGATGGCGTCGCTGAACGCGGTCGAGCGGTCGGACTGGATCAGGTCGGCCTGCCGCCCGGCCCAGCCGGTGATCTCGTCGACCTGTTCCAGCGCGCGGCGCAGGTGATGCAGGTGGTGGCGGGCAACCTCGTCGCGCGGCTTGCAGGACAGGATGGCGGCGCGGGCCTCGGCAACCGACTCCGCCGCCTTTTCGGTCAGCGCACGGTCGGCCACGGTCCGCTCGGCCTTGACCAGATCCAGCAGCAGCGTGCCGGTCAACAGCGTCAGCGCGTGTTTGAGCGCATCAAAGCCGCGTCCGGCCTGCATCCGGTATTCGGGGTCCGGCCCCGCCTCGCGCGATGCCCGCATGGCATGCAGATGTGCGCCCGGCTGCGGTTGCAGGCTGTCCTTGTCGCTATTGTCCAGAAACCGCATCTTTTCCCCCATCCCTAGCCGTGCCGGTGCACGATGGTTTTCACGGCGGTGAATTCATGGATCGCCTCCATGCCCTTTTCCCGGCCATGCCCGCTGCGCTTGACGCCGCCAAAGGGCAGTTCGACCCCGCCGCCGGCGCCGTAATTGTTCATGAAGACCTGCCCGCAGCGCATTTCGCGCGCGACGCGGGTCAGGCGATCGGCATCGCGGCTCCAGACGGCGGCGATCAGCCCGTATTCGGTGCCATTGGCCAACGCCACGGCATCGGCCTCGTCGCTGAAGCGCAGGACCACCAGCACCGGGCCGAATACCTCTTCGCGGGCGATCTTGGCGGATCGGTCGATGGGGCCGAAGATGATCGGCGCAAAGTAGAAACCGCCCTCGGGCAGGTTGGCGGGTTCCGAGACACGGAACATCACCGGCACGCCGTCCTCGATGGCGGCATTGGTCAGTTCGGCCACCCGGTCGCGCTGCTTTCGGCTGATCAGCGGGCCGCATTGCAGGTCGCGGTCGTGATGCCCGAACGAGACCTCGGCAAAGCGTTCGACCAGACCTTTCCGGAATTCCTCGAAGATGCCGTCCTGAACCAGCACCCGGCTTGAGGCCGAGCAGGTCTGCCCGGTGTTTTGCAGGATGCCCGAGACGACGCAGCCCAGGGCCGCGTCCAGATCGGCGTCGTCAAAGATGATCTGCGGCGACTTGCCGCCCAGTTCCAGCGTGCAGCCGATATGGTTCGCCGCCGCCAGTTCCTGGATCTTGGTGCCCACCTCGGGCGAGCCGGTGAAAGAGATGAAATCGATCCCGGCATGGCCGGCCAGTGCGCTGCCCGCGCCATTGCCGCGCCCCGGCACCACGTTGATCGTGCCCGGCGGAAAGCCCGCCTGTTCGCTGAGCTGGGTCATGCGCAGGATGCTCAGGCAGGCATCCTCGGCCGGTTTCAGCACCACCGTATTGCCGGCGGCCAGCGACGGGCCGATGGTGCGGCCGAATTGCTGCGCGGGATAGTTCCAGGGCAGGATATGCCCGGTGACCCCCAGCGGCTCGCGAAAGACCATGACGGTATAGCCGGGTTCATAGGGGATGATCTCGCCATGGATCTTGTCGCAGGCGCCGGCGTAATATTCGAAATAGCGCGCCGCCGCCTTGATGTCGCGCCGCGCCTGCGAGACGGGCTTGCCGGTGTCGCGGGCCTCCAGCTGGGTCAGCTCGTCCTCATGCTCAAGGATCAGCCGGGACAGGCGCGTCATCATCCGGCCGCGCTCGGCCGGGGCGACCTTGCGCCAGGTCTGTTCAAAGGTCTCGCGCGCCTTGCACACGGCCAGATCGATGTCATTGGCGGTCCCGCAGGCGATGGTCCCGATCGGCGTGCCCGTGCTTGGCTCGATCATCAGCATCGTCTGACCGCCGGTTCCGGGCTGCCAGTGCCCGTCGATGAACAGGTCGAACAGATGCGGAATGTCTTGAATTGAGGCCTTTTCCAAAAGGGATCTCCCTGTTTGTCCAGTTAACGAGCGGGCTAAACCCCGAGATATGCACGGCGAATCTTGTCGTCGTCGGCAAGGTCCGATGCCTTGCCGCTGGCAATGATCTTTCCATGTTCCATGACATAGGCGCGGTCGGCGATCTTGAGCGCGGCGCGCGCGTTCTGTTCGACCATCAGCACCGTGATGCCGGCATCGACCATCGCCTTGACCGCCTGGAACACCTGCGCGACGATCTTGGGTGCCAGCCCCGATGACGGTTCGTCCAGAATGCAGATCTTGGGATCGGCCTGCAAAGCCAGTGCCATGGACAGCATCTGACGTTCGCCCCCCGACAGGCTGGCCGCGCGATAGGACCGTTTCGCGGCCAGATTGGGAAACAGCGACAGGATGTCGACGCGGTAATTCGGCGGCCGCAGCTCCAGCGTCTCGGAGACCGTCAGCGAGCCAAAGATCGGATGGTTCTGCGGCGCGATGCCGATGCCCATGCGGGCGATCCTGTGCGGGGCCATGCCGGTGATCGGCTGGCCGTCCAGCAGGATCTCGCCCGAGGTCGGGCGGTAAAGCCCGGCGACGACGCCCAGCAGGCTGGTCTTGCCCGCGCCATTGGCGCCCAGGATCGAGACCAGTTCGCCCGGATAGACATCGACCGAAACGCCCGAGAGCTTGACCGCGCCATGGACGCGGCTTTCGACATTGCGCAGCGACAGGATCGGGGACTTAGTCATGGCCAAGATATGCCTCCAGAACGACCGGATCCTTGGAAATCTGCGCGGGTGTGCCCTGGGCGATGATCTGGCCGTGATCCAGCACGGTCAGCGCGCTGCACAGCTCCATCACCTCGCTGAGCTTGTGCTCGATCAGCAGGACGGTGTTGCCGGTTTCCCTTTGCAGCCGGGCGATGATCGCCGACAGGCGCCGGGTTTCGGTATCGTCCAGACCGGCCAGCGGCTCATCCAGCAGCAAGAGTTCCGGGTTGCTGGCCATCGCCATCGCGATCGAGGTCAGCCGGCGCTGGAAATGCGTCAGCTCGCGGCCGCGCCGCAGCGCCACCGGGCCCAGCTCAAGCATGTCCAGAAGCCAGCGCAGATGCGCGCCCGAGACCGGCCGCCGCGACAGTTCCGCCGCCAGCAGCACGGAATCGGCGACGCTGTGATCCTCGAAGACGCGGGCATGCTGGAAGGTGCGGGCAAGGCCGCGGCGCACCATCTGGTCGGGCGTGGCGGTGACGGGCGTGCCATGCCACAGCACGGTCCCCTCGGCGACCGGGACGACGCCGGTCAGCGCGTTGAAAAAGGTGGTCTTGCCGGCGCCGTTCGGCCCGATCAGCCCGTTGATGCAGCCGTTCTGGATCGACCAGTTCAGCCCTTGCAACACCGTCAGCGCGCCAAAGCGGCAGCTGACATCCGACAGCGAGATGATCGGCCGCAGCAACTCATGCGCGGGGGATTTGTCAGGCGCGGCCTGCGTCTCGGCCATCAGGCGGGCGACCCGCGGCGTGGCGCTGGCCTGAGCGGTCTGCCCGGTGATCCGGCTGACGGCGGATTTCAGGATCGGCAGCAGCCCGTCGCGGAACAGATAGACGTAAAGCAGCAGGAAGCAGCCATAAAAGACCATCGACCATTGTGCGCTGACGCGCAGCAATTCGGGCACCAGCGTCAGGATCATCGCGCCGACAATGGGGCCGGCGATGGTGCGTGTGCCGCCCGCCAGCACCATGACCACGATAAAGACCGAAACGATCGGCGCGATGTCCGAGGGCGAGACGCCCTGAATGAAATGCGCGCTGAAGCTGCCTCCGATGCCGCCGACCGCGCTGGAGATGGCAAAGGCGGCCAGCCGGTAGCGGGTGGCGGGCACGCCCAGCGTGGTGGCCAGCACCTCGTCCTGACCCAGCACGGTCAGCCCGCGCCCGAAGACCGTCGATTGCGCGCAGGCGTGATAAAGCAGCGTGACCAGCGCCAGCACCGCCAGCACCAGATAGTAATATTGCCGAGGGTCCGAGAAGTCCAAGCCCAGAAAGCCCGGCGGATGCGGCAGGCCGAACATGCCGCTCATGCCGCCGGTGACCGGGGTCCAGGCGCGCAGGATGACGATGGCCAGCTGGCTGAAGGTAAAGGTGG
>JAGPGI010000398.1 GCA_018056045.1 Paracoccus sp. (in: a-proteobacteria) | reverse complement strand
GCAAAAACCCGGTTGTCGAAGTAATCCGCATTTTGCAGATATTCTGCGGATTGCTGGCCTTGTGACTGGTGAAACACGGGTGGGTGCGAAGATGCGTCTGGGCGGTGTTTGCGCCCTCAGGCGGGCAGGGCGGTCGCGTTTGCCTGCAGGCCTCCATCGCGGCGGCGGTCTGAAACCCGCCCGCATCGCCGCGCCGGGGCATCGCATTGGCGATCACTGACGGTGGCGAATTGGGCGCGGCAGGTTCCGGCCGAGGCGGACGGATCTCAGGGATGGGTCTTCGGGATATTGGCGATCCTGGTCCCGAGGATGGTTTTTCCTGCCCGATGGTCAGCAGAGCATGGCCGCGCCCAGCAGCGCGACGGGGATGCCATAGGCGTCCCACAGCGCCAGTCCGGCAAGGACCAGCGCCAGCAGGGCACCCGCCAGCAGGGCGCGCTGCGACCGGGTGAGGGGCGGGAGGGCGCTCATTCGGCGGCCTGCAGGCGGGGCAGGGGGCTGTCCTTGATCGGCCAGTGCAATGCGGCGGCCAGCACGGCGATGGCGATCGAGACCTGCCAGGCGAAGTCATAGGAGCCGGTCACCCGATAGGCATAGCCCGCCCCCCAGGCGCCGAAGAACGAGCCGACCTGATGCGACAGGAAGACGATGCCGAACAGCGTCGACATGTAGCGGATGCCGAAGATCTGGCCGACAAGCCCGCTGGTCAGGGGCACGGTGCCAAGCCACAGAAAGCCAAGCGCGCAGGCGAAGAGCGTGGCCGAGAGGGGCGTGATCGGGAAGGCCAGAAACAGCGCCATCACCAGCGCGCGGCACAGATAGATCGCGGCCAGCACATGCTTCTTGCGCCAGTTGTCGGCCGACATGCCGAAGACATAGGAGCCGAGGATGTTGAAGAGCCCGACCAGCGCCAGGGCCCGCGCGCCGACCGACGGATCCAGCCCCTTGTCGACAAGGAAGGCGGGCAGGTGGGTGCCGATGAAGGCGACATGGAAGCCGCAGACGAGAAAGCCCGCATTCAGCAGCCAGAAGCCCGAATGGCCGGCGGCCTCGCGCAGCGCCTCGGCGAAGCTTTGGGCGGGGGCGTCGCGGGTCTCGGGCGCCTTGGGCCGGCCAGCGATGCCGATGGCCAGAGCCACCATCATCGCCGCCAGTCCGGCATAGATCAGCAAGCTCTCGCGCCAGCCGAAGCCCTCGATCAGGCCCTGCGCCAGCGGCACCAGCAGAAACTGCCCGACCGAGCCGCCGGCGGTCACGATCCCGGCCGCAAGCCCGCGCCGTTCCGGCGGCACTGCCCGGACGGCGGCGCCGATGGCGACGACAAAGGTCACCCCGGTCATCGAGATGCCGACCAGAAAGCCAAGCGTCAGGTTCAGCCCGACCGCGTCCGAGATCGTCGCCGCCAGGGCCAGCCCCAGCGCGTAAAGCGCGCCGCCCACCGCCGCCACCCGGCCCGCGCCATGCCTGTCGGCCAGAGCGCCGACAAAGGGCTGCGCCAGTCCGAGGATCAGGTTCTGGATCGCGATCGCCAGCCCGAAGGCCTCGCGTCCGACGCCGATATCCAGCTCGATCGGGCGCAGGAACAGGCCGAATGACTGCCGGATGCCCATGGCGATGGTGACGATGGCGGCGGCGCAGACAAGGACCAGCCACGGATGCCGGGGCGCGGCGGGGGTGTTCGGATCATGGTTCATGGGTTTGCTCGCGGTCAGAGGGAACCGGCCCGGCGCGGGTTCGGGCTTGAATCGAATAGATAACAAATATAATCTATTCTGGCGAGACCCAATCTGACATGGGTCGATATGGGCCGGACAGGAGCCTTCCGATGAAAGACAAGGATCTGCCGCAGCGGCTTTATCTTGATGACCTCGAGGTCGGGCAGGAGTTCACCAGCGGCACGCATCCGCTTGATGCCGAACAGATCATCGCCTTTGCCAGCCAGTTCGACCCGCAGCCCTTTCACCTCGATCCCGAGGCGGCGCGCGGGACGTTCTTTCAGGGGCTGGCGGCCAGCGGCTGGCACACCATGGCGATCACCATGCGGCTTTTGGTGGACAGCATGCCCTTTGCGCAGGGGATCATCGGCGCGGGCGGCGAAATCTCGTGGCCGCGCCCGACCCGACCCGGCGATATCCTGCGGGTGAAAAGCCGGATCACCGAGATCAAGCCCTCGCGCTCAAAGCCCGACCGGGGCATGGTTCTGGTCAACAGCCTGACGCTCAATCAGGCGGGCGAGGTGCTGCAGGAATTCAGCGCGCGCCTGCTGGTATTCCGTAAAGAGGCATAGCGTGGGACGATCATCGGCCGAACAGGCGCTGCGGAACCGGGCAAGGATCGTCGAGGGCGCCAGCCGGCTGTTTCGCGAACGCGGGGTCGAGGCGGTCTCGGTCGCCGACATCATGGCGGCGGCAGAGATGACGGTGGGCGGCTTCTACAAGCATTTTGCCTCAAAAGAGGCGCTGGTCGAGGAAGCCACCGGTCAGGCCTTTGACGAGGCCTCGGCGCTTTGGGCCGGAATCCTTGACCGCCCGGACCGCCCCGACCACGAGGCCCGCGCGGTCCGGGCGCGGCTGGTCGCGCAGTATCTGCGCCCCAATCCGCAGCGCCATTGCCCGATCATCGCCTTTGCCCCCCATGCCGCCAGCCCCGAGAGCAGCGCACCCTCGCGCAGCGCCTATGACAGGGGCACGGGCGCGCTTTTGGAAAAGTTCTTTGCCGGGACCGCTGCAGACGGGGCGGATCCCGACCCGGCGCAGGCCGACCCCGAGGCGCTGCTGCTTTTTGCCGCCATGGTCGGCGCGCGGGTGCTGGGCGAGGCGGCAGGCGAGGTGGACTGGGTGCAGGCGGTCAGGAAGGCCATCATCGATGCGGCGGAAAGGCCGGCGGGCGCCTGAACCGAGGCGCCCGCCACCGGCAACGACCGGCAGGCTTTTGTTCAGGGCGCAGCAGATAGCCGTCGATCACGTAGCTTGCGCGAGGCGTCCTGGACGCATCGGCGTCGGCGGGACTGAATTTCCGAGCTGTCCGAGCGCTAGCGTGAACGCGCGATTCGAACACGTCGGATGAAGGGTCAGGGCCGAGGACGAGGCTGAGCCGGCCCTGACAGGTCCGCCGCCCGCTAGCCGTCGGCGAGGCCATAGATGCCGCTGGTCTCGACCAGCAGGCGATGAAACTCCGAGATCAGCAGCG
>JAGPGI010000397.1 GCA_018056045.1 Paracoccus sp. (in: a-proteobacteria) | reverse complement strand
TCCAAGACCCCGGTCGCGCTGCGCATCCGCCAGATGGAGGAGATGGGGCTGATCACCGGTTATCGCGCCATCCTGTCGCCGCTGCAACTGGGCCTGACCCATGTCACCTATGTCGAGGCGCGGCTCTCGGACACCCGCCAGAAGGCATTGGAGCAATTCAACACCGCCGTCCGCGCCATCCCCGAGATCGAGGAATGCTACATGATCGCCGGCGGCTTCGACTATCTGATGAAGGTGCGTTCGCGCGACATGGCCGATTACCGGCGCATCATGGCCGAAAGCATCTCAGCCCTGCCCCATATCCACGCCACCACCAGCTATGTCGCCATGGAGGCGGTGGTCGAGCAAAGCTGGACCGCGATCTAGCGTCCGGCTCCTCGCATTCCTTGGGCGGCCAGCGGATGCGCGGCGCCCCAGATCTGGGCCGCCTCGCGCGTCAGCATCTGCGCCTCGGCCCGGTCGAGCCGCGCGCGGGCACGGGAAATATCGCCGCCCGCCTCGCAGAGCGCGCGCCGCCAAAGCCGCAGCGCCGAGGCCGCGCTCCATGGCAGGGCCGCGCCTGCCAGCCAAAGCCGCAGCTCGGCCGGCAGGCGGTCATATTGCGCCATGGGCCGGCCGCAGCCACCGCGCGGCAGGGTGGTAGCAAGGTTGCCCGCCTTTGCCTGTCCCCGCATCATGCCACCCCGCATCATCCGGTGCGGCTTTCCCATTTCGGAAAGGGATCGGACAGCGCCTCCCAGCGCGAGGGCTGGAAATCCTCATCCTCCAGCAGGGCAGCGTCCAGCGCGGCGGTGATCGCCTGACGGTCGAGCCCGGCGCCGATAAAGACCAGCTCCTGCCGGCGGTCGCCCCAGGGGTCAAGCCAGTTGCGGCGCATCTCGGACAGGGCCTCGGGATGGGTCGGCCAGCGCGAGCGCGGCACGCTTGCCCACCAGCCGCCCAGCGGCGTCACCGTGGACATGGCGCCGGCAAGACTGAATTCGGCCGCCCAGTTCGGACGCGAACCGATCCAGAAATGCCCCTTGGCGCGGATTACCCCCGGCAGATCGCCGTTCAGGACGCGATGCAGGCGCTGCGGATGAAAGGGCCTGCGCGCGCGATAGACGAACGAGGAAATGCCGTATTCCTCGGTCTCGGGGGTGTGCCGGGCAAAGCCGTAAAGCTCTTGCGCCCAAAGCGGGTGCTCATGGGCGCGGTCAAAATCGAACAGCCCGGTGTCAAAGATGGCGCTGGCGGGAACGCGGCTGTGGTCGGCCTCGATCAGCCGGGCGACCGGGTTCAGCGCCCGGATGATCTTGCGTGCCTGATCCAGCCGCTGCGGTCCGGCATCGCTGACCTTGTTCAGCACGATCACATCGGCGAATTCGATCTGATCGGTCAGCAGGTCGACAAGGTTGCGGGTATCCCCCTCGCCCAGCGACTCGCCGCGGTCGGCCAGAAAGTCGTGGCTTGAGAAATCCTGCGTCAGGTTCACCGCATCGACCACCGTCACCATGGTATCAAGCCGCGCGATATCCGACAGGCTGTGACCATCGGCATCGCGGAAATCAAACGTGGCGGCGACCGGCAGCGGTTCGGCAATGCCGGTCGATTCGATCAGCAGATAGTCAAAGCGCCCCTCATCCGCCAGCCGCCGCACCTCGGTCAGAAGGTCGTCGCGCAGCGTGCAGCAGATGCAGCCATTGGTCATCTCGACCAGCTTTTCGTCGGCGCGCGACAGTGACGTGCCCTCGCGCACCAGATCGGCGTCGATATTCACCTCGGACATGTCATTGACGATGACCGCGACGCGGCGGCCCTCGCGATTGTTCAGGACGTGATTCAAAAGCGTGGTCTTTCCCGCGCCCAGAAATCCCGACAGGACCGTGACCGGCAGGCGCCCGTCTGCTGCGGGGGCCAAAGGGGGGCTGGCTGGCATGGCTTACCTTTGTGTTACGTTATTACATTTCATAGTTAGCGGATCCCCCCCAGCCCCGCAACCCGGATTCTGGGACCGGTTTCTGTGGCAGCCCGCCCGCAGCTCGGCTAAATCGGCCATCAGGAGGCGCGCATGGATTTCAAATGGCTTGAGGATTTTCTGGTGCTGGCCGAGACGCACAGCTTTTCGCGCTCGGCCGAGCTGCGGGGCGTCACGCAAAGCGCCTTTTCCCGCCGCATCCGCGCGCTCGAGGAATGGCTGGGCACCGATCTTTTGTCGCGCGACAGCTATCCCGTGACCCTGACGCCCGAAGGAGTGCTGTTTCGCGAAACCGCCGAAGAGACCGTGCGCATGATCCATGCCCGCCGGGCCGAATTCCGCGACCACGCCCGCGCCCGTGGCGGCGAGATTTCGTTTCTGTCGCTGCACAGCCTGACCGTGACCTTTCTGCCCGGTTGGCTGATGCGGCTGAAGGCGGCGGCAGGCCAGATGACCAGCCGCGTCAAACCCGAGAATTTCGACCGCTGCATCGAGGCCTTGTCCGAGGGCGGCTATGACTTTTTCCTGACCTACGCCCATCCGCAGGTGATTATCCCGCTGGACCCAGCGGGATACCCGCATCTGGTCGTCGGCCATGACAGTCTGGTCGCCGTCGCCCGCCCCGGCTGGCCGCAGGAATGGCTCAGCGACGGCATGCCAATGCTGCAATATTCGCGCGGCTCGTTCCTGAACAAGATGGCGCGCATCGCCTTGGCCCAGCCCGGCGCACCGCGCGTCTATGTCTCCCATACCGACGAATCCTCGATGGCCGAGGCGATGAAAAGCATGGCGGTCGCAGGCCATGGCGTCGTCTGGCTGCCGCGCCTGCTGGTCGAGGCCGAGATCGCCGCCGGCCGACTGGAGATCGTCGCCCCCGAACTGCCGATGGAGATCCGGCTTTACCGCAATGCCGCACGCGGGCGCGGCATCACCGGCCGGGTCTGGCAGGCGGCCCGCGATCTTGGCGAAGGTTATGCAAAAACGGAATAATCTAGCGCGACTTGGCATTGGCGGATTCGCGAAAACCCGCATATCTGGGCGGTATCGGGGCTGAAGCCGGCCCAGACCACAAGCAATTTCCATACGCAATGCGCATGACGCCACCAGAGCGCCCCCCCGGGGCGACTGCCGCCGCATGCGCGATAGGTGAAGATGATGAAAACGCGCATCGAACATGACCTGCTGGGCGACCGCGAGGTGCCTGCCGACGCCTATTGGGGTGTGCACACGCTTCGCGC
>JAGPGI010000060.1 GCA_018056045.1 Paracoccus sp. (in: a-proteobacteria) | reverse complement strand
CAAAGTGCCCAAACTGCGTGACCAGCGACAGACAGGAAATTCAGTGGTGAGCCCGACAGGATTCGAACCTGTGACCCACTGATTAAAAGTCAGTTGCTCTACCAACTGAGCTACGGGCCCACATCACAGGGCGGCTTACTAGGGGTGGTGCCGGGCGGGGTCAAGCGGAAAAATTGCCGCCTCTGGCAGAATCTCTTTGGCAAGCGTATGTGACCGCCATGGAACAGCTTAAAAGCCCTGCAAACACTGCCGGATTGCCCTTCATGAAAATGCATGGGCTGGGCAATGATTTCGTTGTCATCGACGCCCGCCTGACGGGGGCGCTGCCCGATGCCACCACGGTCACGGCCATCGCCGACCGCCATCGCGGGGTGGGCTTTGATCAGCTTGCTGTCATCCTGCCGGGGCAGAATGCCGACGCGAGGCTGGTGTTTTTCAACGCGGATGGCTCGTTCTCGGCGGCTTGTGGCAATGCGACGCGCTGTGTCGCCCGGCATCTGATGGACGAGACTGGCGCAAAGTCGCTGCGGCTGGCCACGGATCATGCCGTCCTGCTGGCCGAGGACGCGGGGAACGGCCTCACGCGTGTCAATATGGGCGCGCCGGTGCTGGATTGGGCAAAGATCCCGCTGGCTGCGGATCTCGATACGCTGCACCTGCCCATCGCGGGCGATCCGGTGGCAACGGGTATGGGCAATCCGCATATGACCTTTTTCGTTTCCGATGCGGCGGCGGTCGATCTGGAAAGCTTTGGCCCCCTTCATGAACACCACCCGTTTTACCCGCAGCGGACCAATGTCGAGGTCGTCGAGATCGTCTCATCCGACGAAATCATTCTGCGGATATGGGAACGTGGAACCGGGATCACGCTGGCCTCGGGCTCGTGTTCTTGCGCGGCGGTGGTTGCGGCGGCCCGGCGTGGGCTGACCGGGCGCCGCGTCCGGGTGAACGTGCCGGGCGGGCAGCTTGAAATCGACTGGCGCGAGGACGGGGTCTGGATGACCGGCCCGACGGCGCATGTCTTTGACGGGGTCTGGCGGGGATGAAGGATCTGAAGCCTCCGGTCTTTGCCACGCTGGGCTGCCGGCTGAATGCTTACGAGACCGAGGCCATGCGCGAAATGGCCGAGACCGCCGGGCTGCAAGGCGCGGTGATCGTGAACACCTGCGCCGTCACCGCCGAGGCGGTGCGCAAGGCGCGGCAGGAAATCCGCCGGCTGGCGCGCGAAAATCCCGGCGCGCCGGTCATCGTCACCGGCTGTGCGGCGCAGACCGAGCCGGAAACCTTTGCCGCCATGGCCGAGGTCACGCGCGTCATCGGCAATCACGAAAAGATGCAGCCCCAGACATGGGCACAGATTCAGGCGCCTGACCTGATCGGCCAGACCGAAAAGGTGCAGGTCGATGATATCATGTCGGTCAAGGAAACGGCGGGGCATCTGATCGACGGCTTCGGCCGCCATCGCGCCTATGTGCAGGTCCAGAATGGCTGTGACCACCGCTGCACCTTCTGCATCATCCCTTACGGGCGCGGCAATTCCCGGTCCGTGCCCGCGGGTGTCGTGGTGGACCAGATCAAGCGGCTGCGGGATCGCGGCTTTCATGAGGTGGTGCTGACCGGGGTCGATCTGACCTCGTGGGGGGCCGATCTGCCGGGCCAGCCGCGTCTGGGCGATCTGGTCATGCGCATCCTGCGTCTGGTGCCCGATCTGCCGCGCCTGCGCATCAGCTCGATCGATTCGATCGAGGCGGACGAGAACCTGATGCTGGCCATTGCGACCGAGCCGCGCCTGATGCCGCATCTGCACCTGAGCCTGCAGGCCGGTGACGACATGATCCTGAAGCGGATGAAGCGCCGCCATCTGCGCGATGACGCCATCCGCTTTTGCGACGAGGCGCGGCGGCTGCGGCCCGGCATCGTCTTTGGCGCCGACATCATCGCCGGCTTTCCGACCGAGACCGAGGCGATGTTTGAAAACAGCCTGAAGCTGGTCGAAGATTGCGGCCTGACCTTCCTGCATGTCTTTCCCTATTCGGCGCGCAAGGGCACGCCCGCCGCGCGGATGCCGCGTGTGCCGGGGCCGGCGATCAAGGACCGTGCGGCAAGGTTGCGGGCGACGGGTGATGCCGCGCTGGTCCGGCATCTGCAGGCGCAGATCGGCCAGACGCGCCGGATCCTGACCGAAGGCCCGCGTCTGGGCCGGACCGAGCATTTCACCGAGGTCGCCTTTGCCCATGATATGCCCGAAGGCACGCTGATGGACCTGACCATCACCGGCCACGATGGCCAGCGGCTGCAAGCGGATACGGCTGGATACCTGTAATCCAATGAAATCATGACAAGGCCGTGTGGGAAAGTTCATTTCCCAACGGCGCGGCTTTCTGCTTTCCTGTCCCTGCAACTGAAAGCCCGAGGACATTGATGAAAGCTTTGAAACCCCTGCTTGCCGCAGCGATCCTGACAGCGGGCCTTGCCGCGCCCGGCGTGGCACAAGAGCCGCGCGACACCGCGCAGGAGGAGGCCAACCGCAAGCTGGTGGTCGATTTTTATGACAAGGTGTTCAACCAGCACATGGTCGAAGAAGGTGCCGCCGTGCTGACCGAGGATTACAAGCAGCACAACCCCCATGTGCCCGACGGCAAGGAACCCTTCGTTTCCTATTTCACCCAGTTCTTCAAGGACAACCCCGAGGCCCGCACCAAGGTCGTGCGCTCGGCCGCCGATGGCGACCTGGTCTGGCTGCACAACCACTCGATGCAGAATGCCGAAGACCGCGGCGAGGCCATCGTCGATATCTTCCGCGTCGAGGATGGCAGGATCGTCGAGCATTGGGATGTCATCCAGCCCGTGCCCGAAACCTCGGCCAATGAAAACACCATGTTCTAGGCGCGCTGGCGCCCGATGCGGGAACCCGCCGGGATCGTGCGCGCCGCGAAACCCTTGCCGTTTCCTGCCGCCGCAGCATAATGCCCGGTGATGACGCTGCTTTTCACCCACCCTTCGGCCCATTCGCATGTCACGCCGCCCAGCCATCCCGAACAGGTGGCGCGGCTGGATGCGGTCCTGAACGCGCTGGACGGGCTTGACCTGACCCGCCGCGATGCGCCCGAGGCCGACCCGGCCGATATCCTGCGCGGCCATGACGCCGCCTATCTGGCCCAGCTGGAGCGCAAGATCCCCGATGACGGCTGGTCGATGCTGGATTCCGACACTTATCTGTCGCCCGGCAGCCTGACCGCCGCGCGCCATGCCGTGGGCGGTGTCTGCGCCGCCGTCGATGCCGTTCTGGCGGGCGAGGACGCCAATGCCTTTCTCGCCATGCGCCCGCCCGGTCATCACGCCGAACGCGGCCGCGCCATGGGGTTCTGCATCTTTTCCACCGTGGCGCTGGGGGCCTTGCGGGCCTTGGACCATCACGGGCTGGACCGGGTGGCGGTGCTGGATTTCGACGTCCATCACGGCAATGGCACGCAGGATGTGCTCTGGGACGACAAGCGGGCGATGTTTGCCTCGAGCCACCAGTTTCCGCTGTATCCGGGCACCGGCGCCGCCTCTGAGCGTGGCGCGCATGGCCAGATCGTGAACGTGCCTCTGGCCTCGGGCAGCGACGGGGCGCGGGCGCGCGAGGTCTGGCAGGGCATCTGCGCCCGCGTGCTGGACTGGCGCCCGCAACTGATTCTGGTCTCGGCGGGGTTTGATGCCCATGCCGAAGATCCCCTGGCTTTCCTGACCTGGCGCGAGCGTGATTTCGCCGCCATTACCCGGATGATCTGCGACACGGCGGCGGCCTGCTCGGCCCCGGTGGTATCGGCGCTGGAAGGCGGCTATGATCTGGCGGCTTTGGGCCGCTCGGCGCGCGCCCATGTCGAAGTGCTGAAGGAGACGTCGCCGTGACCGAGATCAGGAACATGTCCTTTGAGGACGCGATGAAAGAGCTTGAGGCCACGGTCGGCAAGCTGGAACACGGCGAGGCCACGCTGGAGGAATCGATCGCCCTTTACGAACGCGGCGCGGCGCTGCGTCAGCATTGCGATGCGGTGCTGCGTCAGGCCGAGGAGCGGGTCGAAAAGATCACGCTGGCGGCGAACGGCCAGCCCGCAGGCACCACCCCGGTCGAGGGCCTGTGATGCAGGACGTGATGCAGCACCGGCTGGACGACGTGAAGGCGCAGGTCCAGGCCGCGCTGGAAGAGGCGATGGCCCATCTGCCCCCGGGCGAGTTGACCGACGCCATGCGTTACGCCTGTATCGGCGGCAAGCGCATCCGTGCCTTTCTGGTGATGGAATCGGCGCGCATGTTCGGGATCGAGGACAGCGCAGCGCTGCCGGTCGCGGCGGCGGTCGAGGCGCTGCATGCCTATAGCCTTGTCCATGACGACCTGCCCTCGATGGATAATGACGACCTGCGCCGGGGTCTGCCCACCGTGCATGTGCAATGGTCCGAGGCGACGGCGATTCTGGCCGGCGACGCGCTGCAAAGCCTCGCCTTCGGGCTTTTCGCCGACGAACGGATCGGTGCGGCGGAAACCCGCCTGAGCTTGCTGCAGGGTTTCGCCGAGGCCGTTGGCGCGCGCGGCATGGTCTGGGGGCAGGCGCAGGATATCGCCGCCGAAACCGCCATCGAGCCCCTTGATATCGTGGCCATCAAGCGCCTGCAGCAGGCCAAGACCGGGGCGCTGATCCAGTTCTCGGCCACGGCGGGCGCGGTGCTGGCCGGGCAGGACCCCGAGCCGCTGGCCGAATATGCCCGCAATCTGGGCCTGGCCTTCCAGATTCAGGACGACGTTCTGGATGTGACCGGGGACGAGGCCGAAACCGGCAAGCGCACCGGCAAGGATGACGCGGCCGGCAAGGCCACCTTCGTGTCGCTGCTGGGCCTTGAGGGCGCGCAGGACAAGGCCCGCAAGCTGGTCCGCAACGCCGAGGCCGCGCTGGAACCTTATGGTGAGGCGGCTGGAAACTTGCGGCAACTTGCGCGTTTCGTTATCGAACGCGACGCCTGACAGCCCGCCCGGAGAGGGGCAAGCCATGACCCAAGACGATTCTTCCAACCGTCCCGCGACCCCGGTTCTTGACCGGGTCCATGTCCCTGCGGACATGAAGGATCTGACGGATCGCGAGCTGCGCCAGTTGGCCGACGAGTTGCGGGCCGAAACGATCAGCGCGGTCAGCGTCACCGGCGGTCATCTGGGCGCGGGGCTTGGCGTGGTGGAACTGACCGTGGCGCTGCACGCGGTCTTTGACACGCCGCGCGACAAGATCATCTGGGACGTGGGCCACCAGTGCTATCCGCACAAGATCCTGACCGGGCGGCGCGACCGTATCCGCACGCTGCGCATGGAAAAGGGCCTGTCCGGCTTTACCAAGCGTTCGGAAAGCGCCTATGACCCGTTCGGGGCCGGGCACAGCTCGACCTCGATCAGCGCGGCCCTGGGCTTTGCCATGGCGCGCGAGCTGGGCGGCGATCCGGGCGACGCGATTGCCGTGATCGGCGACGGCGCCATGTCGGCGGGTATGGCCTTCGAGGCGCTGAACAATGCGGGCCATCTGGGCAAGCGGCTGTTCGTGGTCCTGAACGACAATGAAATGTCCATCGCGCCGCCGGTCGGCGCGCTCTCCAGCTATCTGACCCGGCTTTATGCCGAGGGGCCGTTTCAGGACCTGAAGGCCGTGGCCAAGGGTGCCGTGGGCTTTCTGCCCTCGCCCCTGCAAGAGGGGGCCCGGCGTGCCAAGGAAATGCTCAAGGGCATGACCGTGGGCGGCACGCTTTTCGAGGAGCTGGGCTTTTCCTATGTCGGCCCGGTTGACGGCCATGACATGGACCAGCTTCTGCCGCTGCTGCGCACCGTCAAGGCGCGGGCGACCGGCCCGGTGCTGATCCATGCGGTGACGAAAAAGGGCAAGGGCTATGCCCCGGCCGAGCGCGCCGCCGACAAGGGCCATGCCACGGCGAAATTCGACGTGATGACCGGCGCGCAGGCCAAGGCGAAATCGAACGCGCCCAGCTATACCTCGGTCTTTGGGCGCATGCTGACCGATCTGGCGGCGCGCGACGACAAGATCGTGGCGGTGACCGCCGCCATGCCCGATGGCACCGGGCTGAACATGTTCGCCGAACGCTTTCCGCGCCGCTGTTTCGACGTGGGCATTGCCGAACAGCATGCCGTGACCTTCTCGGCCGGGCTGGCGGCGGGGGGGATGAAACCCTTTTGCGCGCTTTATTCGACCTTCCTGCAGCGTGGCTATGATCAGGTCGTGCATGACGTGGCGATCCAGCGCCTGCCGGTGCGCTTTGCCATCGACCGCGCCGGGCTTGTGGGCGCGGATGGCGCGACCCATGCCGGCGCCTATGACATCGCCTTCATGGCCAACCTGCCCGGCATGGTGGTGATGGCTGCCGCCGACGAGGCGGAACTGGCCCGCATGGTCGCCACCGCCGCCGGCCATGACGCCGGCCCCATCGCCTTCCGCTATCCGCGTGGCGAGGGCACCGGCATCGAGATGCCCGAACGCGCCGAGCCGCTGGAAATCGGCAAGGGCCGCATCTTTGCCGAGGGCGCCCGCGTGGCGATTCTGTCCTTCGGCACCCGCCTGTCCGAGGTCACGCGCGCGCGCGAGGCGCTGATGGCGCGCGGCATCCAGCCCACCGTGGCGGATGCGCGCTTCGCCAAGCCGCTCGACCGCGAGCTGATCCTGAACCTTGCCGCCACGCATGAGGCGCTGATCACCATCGAGGAAGGTTCGGTCGGCGGTTTCGGCAGTCTTGTCGCGCAGCTTCTTTCGGACGAGGCTGTCTTTGACCGGGGCCTGCGATTCCGCCAGATGGTCCTGCCCGACACCTTCATCGACCATGCCAGCCCCGACGCCATGTATCGCGAGGCCGGCATGTCCGCCGCCGATATCGAGGCCAAGGTGCTTGAGGTTCTGGGCGTGGCGCAGATCGGGGAAAAGCGGGCATAGGCTTGGCCGATGCCCGGTGAAAATTGACAGTGACGGCCTGTGACAGGGGGCGATGGAATGCTGCGTATTCTTCTGACCGGATTTTTGGTGGCGGCGCCCTTGGGCGTGGCGGCGCAGGATTTCCTGCCCAATCTTTACGACGTGACCGTGGTCGAGACATGGGACACGCTGAACGTGCGCGAGGCGCCGGACGGCAAGGCCAAGGTCATCGGCACACTGCGCTCGAACGCCACCGGGGTCGAGCTTCTGGGCCGCGATGCCTCGGGCAAATGGGGTCGGGTGAATATCGGCGAGCAGTCGGGCTGGGTGGCGCTGCGTTTCCTGAAACCGCAGGCGACGGTCTGGAAACCCGCCTCGCTGCCTCTGGCGCTGAGCTGCGGCGGGACCGAGCCGTTCTGGTCGGTGCAGACGGTCGAGAACGGGCTGGTCCTGACCCAGCCGGGCATGGATGAGCGCAAGCTGACGCTGCGCAAGGTCATGGATCGCGGGGTCGAGGGCGAGCCGACGCGCGGAATGATCGCCGGGGACGACAAGGGCCGCCTGACCGCCGTCATGCAGCCGCAGCAATGTTCGGACGGCATGTCCGACCGCGCCTATGCGCTGGCGGTCACCGTGATCATGGACGGGCAGGACAGCCCCTCGCAGATGCTGACGGGCTGCTGCTCGATCGCGCCCTAGTAGGGGGCGGTCTCTTCGGCCCTGAGCAGGGCGGCAAGACCGGCGCGGTAATCGGGATAGATCAGCCGCACGCCCAGTTCGCGCTTGATCAGGTCATTGGCGACCCGCTTGCTTTCGGCGTAAAAGCTGCGCGCCATCGGGGTCATCTCGGCGCTGGCGTAATCCTCGGCCGGGGGCAGGGGCAGACCCAGCAATTCGGCGGCATGCCCGATCACCGCCTCGGGGGGCGCGGGGTCGTCATCGCAGACATTATAGACCCCGCCCGGACGCGGCGCGTGGATCGAGGCCAGCAGCACCTGCGCGATATCCGCCGCATGGATGCGCGAGAAGATCTGCCCCGGCTTGACGATGCGCCGCGCGGTGCCGGCGCGCAGCTTGGCAAAGGGGCCGCGTCCGGGGCCGTAAATGCCCGCCAGTCGAAAGATATGCAGCGGCAGGCCGTGTTCCGCCGCGAGCGCCTGCCATGCCTGTTCGGCGGCCACGCGGTCGCGCCCGCGCCGGGTCGAGGGGGTCAGTCCCGACCCCTCGTCCACCCAGCCGCCATCGCGGTCGCCATAGACGCCGGTCGTGGACAGATAGCCCAGCCAGCGCGGGCGGGCGCGGGCGAAATCCGCTGCAAAAGCCGCCAGCACCGGGTCGCCGCCCTGATCCGGCCCTGCCGAGATCAGGATGGCATCCGCCCCGGCGATGGCGTCGCGCAGGGCGTCCTCATCGCCGGGCCAGAGCAGGGGCGTCGCGCCCGCGGCAAGGACGCGCTGGGGCGCGTCGCGGGTGGTGCCGGTGACCTGCCAGCCCTCGGCCAGCAGAAGCGGCGTCAGGAAACCGGCCGTGTAGCCATGGCCCAGCACCAGCGCCTTCATGCCCGGCCCCGCAGGATCTCGGCGGCCATGGCGAATGACCGCATCCGCGCCTCAGGGTCGTAGATATTGCCGACAAGGATCAGCTCATCGGGCTGATAGCGGGCGATCAGCCGGTCAAGCTCGGCCGCGACGGTGTCGGGTGCGCCGATGGCACTGACCGCAAGGGCTGCCTTGACCGTCGGCAGGATACGCACCGGCACCGCCTCCAGCAGGTCATCGACCGGCGGCGGCAGCAGGCCGGGCGTGCCCAGCCGCAGCCGCGCAAAGCTGATCTGCTGGCTGGTGCGCAACCGCTGCGCCTCGGCATCGGTATCGGCGGCGATGACGTTCACCGCCAGCATGAAGCGCGGCTTGTCGCCAAATTCGGTGGGCTGGAAGCGCGAGCGGTAAAGCCGCAGTGCCTCGTCCAGATCGCCGGGGGCGAAATGGCTGGCAAAGGCATAGGGCAGGCCAAGCGCGGCGGCGAGGCTGGCGCCGTAAAGCGACGAGCCAAGGATCCAGACCGGCACGTTGGTGCCTTGCCCCGGATGCGCGGCGACCGGATTGCCGGGCTGGGCCGGGCCCAGATAGCGCAGCAGCTCGACCACATCGTTCGGAAAATCGTCATTGCGCTGCATCGAGCGGCGCAGCGCATGCATGACGGCGCCGTCACCGCCCGGCGCGCGGCCCAGCCCCAGATCAATGCGGTCGCCATGGATGGTGGCCAAGGTGCCGAACTGTTCGGCAATGGCCAGCGGCGCGTGATTGGGCAGCATGACGCCTCCGGCGCCGACGCGGATCGTGCTGGTATGGCCGGCGACATGGTTGATCAGCACCGAGGTCGCGGCGCTGGCGATGCCGGGCATGTTGTGATGCTCGGCCAGCCAGAAACGGTGATAGCCCCAGCCCTCGGCGGCCTGAGCGAGGGCGACTGAATTGGCGATGGCCTGACGGGCGTCCGAGCCCTCGGCGACCACAGCCAGATCAAGAATGGAAAACTGCATGGGCATTGCTCCTTCATCGCACAGATAGGTGGCCTGCGACCCGCTTGCCACCCCTTGCCGGCGCTGGCACAGTCCCGCGAAACAGGAGAGCGCGCATCATGATCGACAACCGGACCCTGCCCGTCGAGACCCCGGAACCCGCCGAGCGCGTCTTTTTCGACGATCCCGCCGCCGCCGTGGCGCGGCTGATCGAGCTTTATGAACGCTCGGCGCAATATCTGCTGGATCACTTTGTCGCAACGCTGGCGGGCAATCTGCCCAAGGCCCGATACCGTGCCTTCTACCCCGAGCTGCGCATCAATATCCCCATGCATACAAAGCCGGATTCGCGGCTGTCATTCGGCCATGTCTCGGTGCCGGGCACCTATGCCAGCTCGATCACCCGGCCGGATCTGTTCCGTGGCTATCTGACCCAGCAGATCGGGCTGGTGATGAAGAATCACGGGGTCTCGGTCTCGGTCGGGGACAGCGACACGCCGATGCCGGTGCATTTCGCCGTGGCGACGCAAAGCGACCTGAATGTCCCGCAAGAGGGCGTGCTGAACTATTCGTTGCGCGACGTCTTTGACGTGCCCGATCTGAACACGATGAACGACGACATCGTGAACGGCACCGCCGGGCCTAACGCCGATGGCAGCCATCCGCTGGCGCCCTTTACCGCCCAGCGCGTGGATTATTCGCTGGCACGGCTAAGCCATTACACCGCGACCCTGCCCGAGCATTTCCAGAATTTCGTCCTGTTCACCAACTATCAGTTCTATGTCGACGAGTTCGAGGGCTTTGCCCGCCGGGCGCTGGCCGATCCGAATTCCGGCTATACCGAATTCGTGGCGACGGGAAATCAGGTCATCACCAGCGCTGACGGGGTGATCGTGCATGGCGGCAAGATGCCCCAGATGCCGACCTATCACCTGAAACGCGCCGATGGCGACGGCATCACGCTGGTCAATATCGGCGTCGGCCCCTCGAACGCCAAGACCGCGACCGACCATATCGCCGTCC
>JAGPGI010000396.1 GCA_018056045.1 Paracoccus sp. (in: a-proteobacteria) | reverse complement strand
CAGGAGGGGCTGGAATACGGCATCGTCGGCGTCAATACCGGCATCATCTCGACCGAGGTTGCACCTTTTGGCGGCGTCAAGCAGTCGGGCCTTGGCCGCGAAGGCTCGCATCACGGGATCGAGGACTATCTGGAAATGAAATATATCTGCCTGTCGATCTGATCAGGCAGCAGGCGCGGCCCGGGAGATCTCGGGCCGCCGCAGATAAAGCCCGCTCATCATCGGCGCGGCACCGCACCACCAGACCAGCACCGCGAAAAACAGCGCCCGACTGAACGGCATCCGCGTCTGCGGCAAAGGCACCGATGCCAAGAGCGCCAGCGCCTCGTCCTGTTGTGAGGGTGGAACCATCAGCCGCATCCCGCCCAGGGCCAGCCCGGATTCCGGCATGGTGTTATGGATCGGCGATCCCGGCCCGGATGCCGGCCGCGCGCAGCATGGCGGCCGCCCGCTGCGCCTCGTGCCGGCGATAGGCATGGGCGATCACCACCGGACCGCCCGACGCCAGATGCGCTGCCTCAGTTGTCGTCTTCGTCGTCGTCATCCGCTTCGGGCAGATTGAAGAAACTGTCGGCGTCCAGTTCCTCGTCGCGGGCGGGCTTGTCCTCATCCCTGGTCAGGGTGAAGTTCTCCAGCCCGGCGATGGCGCTCGGCAGGCGCGGCTCGTCCGACATGGCCAGCGAGGTTTCGGTGGACAGCAGTTTGCGACGCTCGTCATCGGTCATGGCGCCGCCCTCGGCGGCCTTGCGCTTGGCGGCTTTCTGCACGGCGGCATCCAGTTCCGACTGACGGCACAGGCCCAGGGCGACCGGGTCGATGGGCTGGATGTTCTGGATGTTCCAATGCGTCCGTTCGCGGATCGAGGCGATCGTGGGCTTGGTGGTGCCGACCAGCTTGGCGATCTGGGCATCGGCCAGTTCCGGGTGGAACTTGACCAGCCACAGGATCGCCGCCGGACGGTCCTGACGCTTCGACAGCGGGGTATAGCGCGGGCCGCGGCGCTTTTCCTCGCCATCGGCGGCGGGGTTGTGCTTGAGCTTCAGCTTGTAGCGCGGGTCCTTTTGACCCTTCGCGATCTCGGAGGCATCCAGCTGGTTCGAGGCGATGGGATCGAACCCCTTGACGCCCGCCGCCACGTCGCCATCGGCGATGCCCTGCACCTCAAGCTCATGCATGTCGCAGAAATCGGCGATCTGCTTGAAGCTCAGCGTGGTGTTGTCAACCAGCCAGACAGCGGTGGCCTTGGCCATCAGCGGCTTGTTCATGACCTTCTCCTTAACAATATCTCTTCCGGCCGGGGAAAACGGCTTTCGGCGGCTGCCATTCCATTTTCAGGGGGATTGACGGGCTATATAGGCCGATACGGGTGTGAAATAAAGCCTGAATTTCGTGGCGTGGGACAGCGCGGGGCGATAGTCTCGCGGCCATGAAAGCCCTCGCCCTGACCTTCGCGCTGCTTGCGTCCCCCGCCCTTGCCCAGGACATTGCCGGGCGCTTCGACTATTATGTCCTGTCGCTCAGCTGGTCGCCCAGCTGGTGCCGCGCCGAAGGCGATGCCCGCGACGCCGATCAATGCGATCCCGGCCGGCGCAACAGCTTTGTCGTCCATGGCCTCTGGCCGCAATATGAGCGCGGCTGGCCCGAGGATTGCCACACATCGGCCCGCGACCCCTCGCGCCGCGAAACCCGCGAGATGGGGGATATCATGGGGTCAAGCGGCCTCGCCTGGTATCAATGGAAAAAGCATGGCCGCTGCACCGGCCTTGCGGCAAGGGACTATTTCGCCCTGACCCGCGCCGCCACCAGGGCCATCGCGATCCCCGCGCCGCTGGACCGGCTGGACCGCGACGTCTCGCTGCCGGCAAAGGTCGTTGAGGATGCCTTCATCGAAGCCAATCCCGAGCTGACGCGCGACGGCATTACCGTCACCTGCCGCGACCGCGCATTGCAGGAGGTCCGCATCTGCCTGACCCCCGATCTGCAGCCGCGCGCCTGCGCCCCCGACGCGCGGCGCGATTGCGGCGGCAGCTTCCTGATGCCAGCGCCGCGCTAGATGGCAGGCGCCGGGTGCCTCCGGCGGGGATATTTGAACATGAAAGAAGCCGTTAACCGAATCGCAAGGATTTTCCGCCATCCTGAAGATACGGAACAGGCGGGGACGCCGATGGCCGTCATGGAAGAAGCCACACCCTGGCCCTCAGCTCCGGCGGGCGGGGTGTGTGCTTTTCTTTCATGCTCAAATATCCCCGCCGGAGGCACCGGCAACAGACGGCAGACGGCAGACGGCAGACGGGCGGGTTCAGGTCTCGCCCGAGACCTGCAACAGGATCTTTCCGACATGGCTGCTGCTTTCCATATGGCGATGGGCATCGACTGCATCCTGCAAGCGGTTGGTGCTGTCGATCAGCGGCCGGACCGCGCCCGCCTCGACCAGCGGCCAGAGCCTGTCGCGCAGGGCCCGTGCGATCCGGGCCTTGGCCAGATCGGATTGCGGGCGCAGGGTCGAGCCGGTGACGGTCAGCCGCCGGGCCATGATCTGGGCAAAGTTGATCTCGGCCTTGGGGCCGGCCAGAAAGGCGATCATCACCAGCCGCCCGTCATCGGCGAGGCTCCTGAGATTGCGGGCGATATAATCGCCGCCCACCATGTCGAGGATCAGGTCGGCGCCGCCCGCCTTGCGCAGTATGGTGACGAAATCCTCGTCGCGGTAATTGATCGGATGTGCGCCCAGCTCGGCGCAGGCGGCGCATTTCGCGGCCGAGCCCGCCGTCGCCCAGACGGTTGCGCCCAGGGCCCTTGCGATCTGGATGGCCATGGTGCCGATCCCCGAAGAGCCGCCATGGACCAGAAAGCGCTCGCCCGCGTGCAGCCTGCCGCGCATGACCACATTCGACCAGACGGTAAAGGCGGTTTCGGGCAGGGCGGCGGCGGCGCGCAGGTCCAGACCGCGGGGCACCGGCAGGGCGTGATCGGCGGCGCAGGTGGCATATTCGGCGTATCCGCCGCCCGGCAACAGCGCGCAGACCCGGTCGCCGACCTTCCAGCGGGTGACGCCCGGCCCGGTCGCCGCGACGATGCCTGCGCATTCCAGCCCCGGCAGGTCCGAGGCGCCGGCTGGCGGCGCATAGGAGCCGGCGCGCTGGAGCAGGTCGGGGCGGTTCACCCCGGCCCAGGCGACGCGGATCAGGATCTGGCCATGACCGGC
>JAGPGI010000395.1 GCA_018056045.1 Paracoccus sp. (in: a-proteobacteria) | reverse complement strand
GGCGTGGCGCTGACAAAGACCGATTGCGGGCGCATGGCGTCCCATTCCTCGAATTTCAGCGGCCGGTTGTCCATGCAGCTGGGCAGGCGGAAGCCATGCTCGGCCAGCGTCGATTTGCGCCGGAAGTCTCCGCGATACATGCCGCCGATCTGCGGCACGCTGACATGGGATTCATCCGCGAAAACAATGGCATTATCGGGGATGAACTCGAAAAGCGTCGGCGGCGGCTCGCCGGGCGCGCGGCCGGTCAGATAGCGGGAATAGTTCTCGATGCCGTTGCAGACGCCGGTTGCCTCAAGCATTTCAAGGTCGAAATTCGTGCGCTGTTCCAGCCGCTGGGCTTCCAGCAGCTTGCCCTCGTCATTGAACTGTTTCAGCCGGGTCTGCAGTTCGGCGCGGATGCCCTTGGTGGCCTGCTGCATGGTCGGGCGCGGGGTCACGTAATGGCTGTTGGCGTAGATGCGGATCTGCTTGAAACTGTCGGTCTTGGCCCCGGTCAGAGGGTCGAATTCCGTAATCGATTCAAGCTCGTTGCCAAAGAAGTCAAAGCGCCAGGCGCGATCCTCAAGGTGGGCGGGCCAGACCTCGACCACATCGCCGCGCACCCGGAATCCGCCGCGCTGGAAGGCGGCGTCAAGGCGACGATATTGCTGGGCGACCAGCTCGGCCAGGAATTCGCGCTGGTCGTAAAGTTGGCCCACGATCATGTCCTGGGTCATCGCCGAATAGGTCTCGACCGAGCCGATGCCATAGATGCAGCTGACCGAGGCCACGATGATCACGTCATCGCGTTCCAACAACGCCCGCGTGGCCGAGTGGCGCATGCGGTCGATGGCCTCGTTGATCTGGGATTCCTTCTCGATATAGGTGTCCGAGCGGGGCACATAGGCCTCGGGCTGGTAATAGTCGTAATAGCTGACGAAATATTCCACCGCATTTTCCGGAAAGAACCCCTTGAATTCGCCGTATAATTGCGCGGCCAGGGTCTTGTTCGGGGCAAGGATGATGGCCGGGCGCTGCGTCTCTTCGATCACCTTGGCCATGGTATAGGTCTTGCCGGTGCCGGTGGCGCCCAAAAGCACCTGATCGCGCTCGCCGTCCCTGACGCCCTGCGCCAGTTCGGCAATGGCGGTGGGCTGGTCGCCGGCGGGCTGGAATTCGGAATGCATGACGAAACGCTTGCCGCCCTCAAGCTTGGGGCGGGTCACCTCGGGATAGCGGGCGACGGGGGCGTCGGAATTGTTGTGACCCATGGTTTCCCCTTTGTTCGCGGTCTCCAATTTGGTGCTTTCGGGGCATGATGCAAGCCCTCCGCGATGCATTCGCGCCATGGCGGGGGCGAAAAACGCGTCTTGCGGCATCGCCCCGTCTTGATCCGGGCGGCGCCATCGGGGATAACACGCCAAGCAAGAACAGAGGGTTCCCGCCATGCGAGTCCGCATCTACAAGCCTGCCCGCAACGCCATGCAATCGGGCATCGCACGCACCAGGGGATGGGTGCTGGTCTATCCCGCCGCCGATGCGCGCGAGATCGACCCGCTGATGGGCTGGACCAGCAGCGACGACACTCAAAGCCAGGTCAGCCTGCGCTTCGAGACCCGCAAGCAGGCCGAGGATTACGCCCGCGAGATGGGGCTGGAATATGAGGTGACCGAGCCCCATGCCCGCGCCGCCAATATCCGCCCCCGCGGCTATGGTGAGAACTTCGCCACCGACCGCCGGGCGCCCTGGACGCATTGATCAGGTCAGGACCCGGCCGGGATCAGCCGCGCCGCGCGCCATTGCAGTGTTCAGAAACCTGCGTCCTGCGCGCGGGCACGCTCGAGGTCCTGCCGGTATATGCGGACGTCGCCTGTAATATGGCCCACGATTCAGTCGCGGACGGCATTCTGGACGGGCATATGACCTCGGCAATACCGTCGGCGCCGAGCCCCCGCCCGAGGGACTGCTGGGCTACATAAAGGACGGCGGCGTATCGGAGTTGATGTGCGAGCCGCTGGGCGAATACGGGCTTTACTTCATCGGCGGCGTCTCCGGGGGCTTGAAGCCTTTGTCTCGCGCGTGCCGGTCGACAAGGTCGAGGACCTGAAAGCCGTCAAGATCCGCGCCCGCGAGGGGCCGGTGCAAGCTCGGTCAACCTGCCGTCCTCCGAGGTTCATACATCGCTCGACAAGCATGTCATCGACGCGTCGGACTATTCGACCTTTGCCGCCATTCAGGCCGCCAGCCTGAACAAGATCGCGCCGAACCCGATCTATCCGGGCTTCCGCTCGATGCCGCTGATCAACGCCGTGGGCGGTGCGGGACCGGAAAGCTTTCTTCAATGGCTGGCCGCCGGAGCCGACGGCTTCGGCATCGGCACGGCGCTTTACCGATCCGGGGCCGAGCCTCGGCGAGATCGGACAGCGGGCGCAGGCGATCATGGCGGCGCTCAGCGCCTGAGACCTTGACGCTGGCGCAATTGTCGCCCCAGATTTATAGGCTGGGTTGCGTTGTAATCGTAGCTGTCAGGACTGGTCGTGCCCCCCGAACGAATTATCGTCGCAGATGACCATCCCATCGTCCGCGACGGGATTCGCCGGATCGTCGAGATGCAATTGCCGCAGGCATCGGTCATTCAGGCCGCCAGCTTCGACGAGGTGCTGGCCGCCGCGGCCGAGGCCGCACCACAGGCATTCCTGCTTGATCTGCTGTTTCCGGGGTTTGAACTGGACGCCTCGCTGCGTCAGTTGCGCATCGATTTTCCGCGCGCGACGATCGTCGTGATCTCGATGGTGGACGATGCCGGCACGGTCGAGCGGGTGATGCAGGCCGGCGCGGACGGCTTTGTCAGCAAGGCCGTCCCGCCCGCCGAAATGTCGAAGGCGCTGGGTGACATTCGCAATGGCGAGGTGGTGATACTGCGCTCGGACACGTCCGGAACTGCCCCGCTTGCGCTGGCGGACGGAGGCGTCGAGGCACTCAGCCCCCGGCAACGCGATGTCCTTGAGCGTATCGCCGAGGGCGCCTCGAACAAGGAAATCGCCCGCGATCTGGGCATATCGCCCTTTACGGTGCGCATCCATGTCTCGGCGATCCTGCGCATCCTTGATGTGCCGACGCGGGCGGCGGCGGCGGCGCGCGCGCCGCGCCGCTGAGGCCTCAGGCCCGCGGGGCAGGGCGCTCGCCCCCGGCCAGCATCCCGAGCATGACCGAGCGCAGCTCGGCCGG
>JAGPGI010000059.1 GCA_018056045.1 Paracoccus sp. (in: a-proteobacteria) | reverse complement strand
CCGCCACGCCCTGGATCCTGACGGCGTTGGTGTTCCTGATGCTGATCACCTACGTGCCGGAAATCACCATGTTCCTGCCGCATATGCTGGGCATGAACTGACGACACGAAAAGGGGCCGAAAGGCCCCTTTTTCCTATCTGGCGCAAAAGGGCACGGCCTGCGCCAGCCCCTTGCCCAAAACCTCAAGACAGCGGATGCCGCCCGCGTCGGCCATGGGCTCGCCCCGCGCGGCGTCACTCCTCCTCAAAGCTGAACAGCGCCAGACTGCGCTCGCGCTCATTGACCTTCAGGCGGCGGTTCATCGGCGCATGCGCCCGGGCCGAGCAGTCGGGCCGCTCGCACAGATAGCAGTTCAGCCCGATATCGACCGGCCGCGTCCGTTCCAGATCGATGCCATCGGCATAGATCAGCCGCGGCGCGTAAGCCACGTCGCAGCCCAGCCCGATGGCCAGCCGCTGCGCCGGCGCGCCATGCTGGCCGCCCGCCCGCGTCGTGGTGCGCGCGATCGAGAAATAGCTTGCGCCTTCGGGCATCCGGATGACCTGGGTCTGGATGCGCTCGGGCGTCTCGAAGGCGGCATGGATGTTCCACAAGGGGCAGGTGCCGCCAAAGCGCGAGAACGGAAACCGCCCTGCGCTGAAGCGTTTCGAGATGTTCCCGGCCTGATCGACGCGCACGAAATAGAACGGGATCCCCTTGGCATCCGGGCGTTGCAGCGTCGACATGCGATGCGCGGTCTGCTCGTAGCTGGCGCCGAAGCGGTGGCCCAGCAGCTCGACGTCATAACGTTCGGATTCGCAGGCGGCCAGAAAGCGGCCGTAAGGCATCAGCAGCGCCGCACCGAAATAATTCGCCAGACTGACCCGCAGCAGCGATACGGCGGGCGGGTCGGACAGGTCCGAATCCTGGACCAGTTGCGCAATCGTCGCCTCTTGCTCCAGACGCGCCAGCAGGACGCCGATCTGAAAGCGGCGGCTGGCCTGCCCCAGCAGTTCCGACAGCATCAGTTCCTTGCGGTGGAAATCGAACCGCCGCAGCTGGTCGCCCATCACCTCGGCGGGCAGGATGCGCACGATGATCCCGTGCGAGGCCAGCCGGCTGGTCAGCGCCACATGCGGCTCGTGCCGGTGCAGGGCCAGTTCCTCGGCCAGTTCCTCGGCCGGGCGGTCCAGCGCATCGACGTAGTTGCGATGGGCATAGAACCAGTTGCGGACCGCATCGACGGGGCGCGAGTTTTCGGCCAGCACCTCGGCCTTGTCGCGGTCGGTCAGCGGGTTGTCATCGGCCTGCGGGCGCAGGATCGCCTCGCGATATTGCTCATGCAGCCGCACAAAGGCCGAGGCGATGCGCGGCGAGGCTTGCAGCACCGCCTCGATTTCCGAACGTGACAGGCTGCCGGTGCCAAGCGCCGGCTCTTTCAACGCGGCCGAAAAATCGGTGGCCAGTTGCGCATCGGTCGAGGGCGCCAGTTCCGACACGTTCAGGTCATAGACCTCGGCCAGTTTCATCAGGAACCGCGCCGAGGCCGGGCGCTGGTCGGCCTCGATCAGGGTGACATAGCTGGCCGAGACGCCCAGCTCGGTCGCCATCTGCGCCTGCGTCAGGCCCAGCGATTGCCGCAGCACCCGCAGGCGCTGGCCGATGATCAGCTTTTCATTGCGTCCTGTCATGTGACAAACCTTACAATCTTGTCACGGGCGATGTGACAATCCCTACCTCAGCACCCGATCCTTACAGGTTTATGCTGTGCAAAGTCCATTACATTACTAACATGACATTATGAGCTGAATCACAAAACCTTCCCGGAGGCCCCCATGCCACTTGATCGTCCACCACCCGCCTTGCCGCCGATCGTCCTGCGCGCCGTTCCCGGTGCCGACGATGTCCTGACCCCCGAGGCGCTGGCCTTTGTCGCGGAACTGCAAGGCCGGTTCGGTCTGCGGCTGCACGCGCTGATGGTTGCTCGTGCCCGCCGTCAGGAACGCATCGACCGCGGCGAACTGCCCGACTATCTGCCCCAGACCAAGGAAATCCGTCAGGGCATCTGGCGCGCCGCCGAAATCCCCGAAATCCTTGAGGATCGCCGCGTCGAGATCACCGGCCCGGTCGACCGCAAGATGATGATCAACGCGCTGAATTCCGGCGCCAAGGTCTTCATGGCGGATTTCGAGGACGCGACCTCGCCCAGCTTTGCCAATCTGATCGCCGGCCAGAAGAACCTGATCGACTATCGCGACGGCACGCTGGAATATGACGACGGCGCCAGCGGCAAATCCTATCGCGTCGGCCCGGATGCCGCGCTGCTGATGATGCGCCCGCGCGGGCTGCATATGTCGGAATCCAACGTGCTGATCAACGCCCAGCCGATTTCGGCGGCGCTGTTCGACTTTGGCCTGTCGCTGTTCCATACCGGCAAGGCCTTTGCCGATAGCGGGCGCGGTCCGTTCTACTATCTGCCCAAGCTGGAAGCCCATGGCGAGGCGCGTTTCTGGAACGAGGTCTTTACCTATGCCCAGGACCGGCTTGGCCTGCCGCAAGGCACGATCAAGGCCACTGTCCTGATCGAGACCCTGCCCGCCGCCTTCGAGATGGACGAAATCATCTGGGAACTGCGCGACCATATCGCCGGGCTGAACTGCGGCCGCTGGGATTATATCTTCAGCTATATCAAGACCCTGCGCAATCACGACGCCTATGTCCTGCCCGACCGCGCCGAGGTTGTCATGGAGGACGCCTTCCTTGCGACCTATGCCGCGCGCGTGGTCAAGGCGGCGCATCGCCGGGGCATTCACGCCATGGGCGGCATGTCGGCGGCGATCCCTGTCAAGGACGATGCCGAGGCCAACAAGGCCGCCTTTGCCCAGGTCCGCGCCGATAAAAAGCGCGAGGTCGGCATGGGCTTTGACGGCTGCTGGGTCGCGCATCCCGATCTGGTCCCGGTCGCGCAGGAAATCTTTGACGCCGAAATGCCCGGCCCCAACCAGATCCGCAAGCCGCGTCAGGAATGGCGCATTCTGCCTGCGATGCTGCTGAAACCGCATCAGGGCCAGATCACCGAGGCCGGGGTCAAGACCAACATCTCGGTCGCGATCGAATATCTGGCCAACTGGCTGTCGGGCCGCGGCGCCGTCCCCATCCACAACATGATGGAGGATGCCGCCACCGCCGAGATCTGCCGCGCCCAGCTGTGGCAATGGCTGCGTCACGGCGCCACGGTCACGCTGGAAAACGGCGAAGAGCGGCTCTTTACCGCCGACTGGCTGGGCGAACTGGTTCAGGCCGAGATCGTCTCGATCCTGACCCGGCTGGGCCCGAACGGCTTCCATCGCGGGCATTACGCCTCGGCGGCGCGCATCGTCCAGGAGGCGGTGACGGCGCAGGCGCTTCCCGACTTCATCACCGCGCCGGCCTATGACGTGCTGAACGCGCTGGACTGATTTGAAACCTCATTCGGCGGGCCGCCCGCCCGCCATCCCTTCATATGAATACGACGAAAGGAAATACCATGGCCAACCGTAAGACTTACGCAGAGCTGCGCGCCGAGGTCGAGAAACGCTATCCCTCGGGTCAGACCCCCGGCGGCGTCACCGTTGACGACATCGTCCAGTTGCGCATGCAGAACACCTATGACACGCATCTGGACATCGCCCGCGACATGGCAACCGTGATGCGCGCCGACATGGCCGCCTATGACGCCGACAGCAGCAAGTTCACCCAGTCGCTGGGCTGCTGGTCGGGCTTCCACGCCCAGCAGATGATCAAGGCCGTGAAGCGCATGCGCGGCACCGCCAAGGGCACTTATGTCTATCTGTCGGGCTGGATGGTCGCCGGTCTGCGCAACCGCTGGGGCCACCTGCCCGACCAGTCGATGCATGAAAAGACCGCCGTCGCCGATCTCATCCACGAAATCTATGTCTCGCTGCGTCAGGCCGACGAGGTCGCGATCAACGACCTGTTCAAGGAGCTGAAAGCCGCCAAGACCGATGCCGACCGCGCGAAAATCATCGACAAGATCGACAATTTTGAGACCCACGTGGTTCCGATCATCGCCGATATCGATGCCGGTTTCGGCAACGAGCATGCGACCTATCTGCTGGCCAAGGAACTGATCAAGGCCGGTGCCTGCGCGCTGCAAATCGAAAACCAGGTCTCGGACGCCAAGCAATGCGGCCACCAGGACGGCAAGGTCACCGTGCCGCGCGAGGATTTCATCGAAAAGCTGCGCGCCTGCCGTCTGGCGCTTGAGGAGCTGGGCGTGGACGATGGCGTCATCGTCGCCCGCACCGACAGCCTTGGCGCCGGCCTGACCCAAAAGATCCCGGTCAGCCAGCACCCCGGCGATCTGGCCTCGGGCTATATCAAATGGCTCAAGACCGAAGCGATCAGCGACGCCAACCCGATCCATGACGGCGAGGTCGCGCTTTACCAGAACGGCCAGTTCGTCAAGCCGGCGCGCCTGCCCAACGGGCTGTTCCCGTTCAAGGAAAACACCGGCCGCGAGCGCGTGATCGAGGATTGCATCACCAACCTGACCGAAGGCGGCGCCGATATGGTCTGGATCGAAACCGACACCCCCAATGTCGACGAGATCGCCAGCATGGTGAACGAGGTCCGCAAGGTCGTCCCCAATGCCAAGCTGACCTATAACAACTCGCCCAGCTTCAACTGGACGCTGAACCTGCGCAAACAGGTCCGCGACCAGTGGATCGCCGAGGGCAAGATCGCGGCCGCCGACTATCCGGAAGGCAACGAGCTGATGAAGTCCGACTATGACGACACCGATCTGGGCCGCGAGGCGGATGCCCGTCTGCAAAACTTCCAGACCGATATCTCGGCGCGGGCCGGTGTGTTCCACAACCTGATCACGCTGCCCACCTTCCACCTGACCGCCAAGTCGATGGACGAGCTGTCGCGCGGCTACTTTGGCGAGCAGAAGATGCTGGCTTACGTCAAGACCGTCCAGCGCGAGGAAATCCGGCGCGGCGTCGCGGCGGTCAAGCACCAGCACGAGGTCGGTTCGGATCTGGGCGACACGTTCAAGGAAATGGTCGGTGGCGAGCGCGCGCTGAAGGCGGGCGGGCATGCCAACACCATGAACCAGTTCGCCGCCGAATAACGGGGGCGAAATACGGGTCGGACCTCGGGCGTCACCTGCCTTCGGTGGATCAGCTCATAACTTGTCCGAGGTCTGTCGCGCCGCCTCCGGGAAACCGGGGGCGGCGTTCTTCGTGCGGGCCGTGGTTCAGGCGGCGGCGGGCTGCGCCTCGGGCAGCGGATAGATCCGGTCATAGGCGATGTTGAAAAAGAACGTATAGACCAGGTAAAACGCCACGATCGCAATATCCATCACCAGCGCCTGCCACAGCGTGATGCCCAGATACCAGGCGATCATCGGGATCAGCAGGACGACCAGACCGCCCTCGAACATCAGCGTATGCAGGATGCGGACGGGCACGGATTTCACCGCGCTGCCGGTCCGGCGGATCATCGCCCGGTCAAAACCCATGTTGAAGACGAAATTCCACAAGGTCGCCACCGTGGCCGAGATCAGCCCGATCACGCCCATGTCCATTGCCGGCTTGTCAAAGGCCAGCGTGGCCAGCGGCGTGAAAATGGCCAGCCCGACGATTTCAAAGCTGAGGGCATGGCGGACCCGGTCCGAAAAGCTGCGCGTTTGCATCTGAATCACTCATTCCTGTTTTCGCCGCTCCTTCTATCTGCAATCATGCAGAAAGAAAGTTAGGTCATATCTGGAAAGCAGATAGATGAACGTGTCGATGGAGCAGCTGGAGGCCTTTGAGGCGGCGGCCGATCATGGCTCGTTTTCGGCAGCGGCCCGTGTGCTTGGCAAGGCGCAGTCAGCGATCAGCACCCAGATCGCCAATCTGGAAATCGACCTTGGGGTCGAGCTTTTCGACCGCAGCGGCCGCAGTCCGGTCCTGACCGCGGCCGGCACCCGGCTTTTGCCCGAGGCGCGGGTGATCCTTGACCGGCGTGAGCATCTTCTGGGCGTGGCGAGCGGCTTTGCCGATCACGTCGAGACCCGGCTGGTCGTCGCCATTGACGAGCTGTTCCCCGAATCCGCCGTGGGCGAGGTCTTCGCCGATTTCGGCATTCATTTCCCGCATGTCGAGCTGGAACTGATGTTTCCCAATATGGGGGATGTCGGCCGCTTCGTTCTGGATGGCAAGGCCGATCTGGGGGTGATGTGGCGCCAGGAGGTGCTGCCCCCGGAACTGGCCTTCCTGACCATCGGCTGGGTGCCGCTGCAACTGGTCTGCGGCCGCGACCACCCGCTGGCGAAAGGCCCGGTCAGCTGGGAGGAACTCAAGCGTCATCGCCAGATCATGGTGGCGGCGCACAGCGAAGGCCCGGAAAAGCAGCGGCTGCGCATTGCCTCGGATGTGTGGTGGGTAGAAAGCCATTGGGTGATCCTGCAGATCCTGCGCCACAATGTCGGCTGGGCGCTGATCCCGCGCCATATCATCGACGATTCGCCCCTCGCGCCGGAACTGGCGACGCCGGCGCTGGAATTTGACAAGGGCGATCATCCGGTGGCGCTGGAAATGGTCTGGCGCAAGCAGCGCCCGGTCGGGCCGGCGGCGAAATGGCTACGCACCCGCCTTGCCGCGACCCGCATCACCTCTGGCTAGCGGCGCTCAGGCCAGCGCGGCGGCAAGGCGTTCCCGTTCCTCGGCCATGGGCAGGTTCTGCATGGCGCGGTCGCGGGCGATGGCCAGTTGCCGCCCGGCGGCCTGCCGCGACTCGGGGGGGCCGATACGGGTCAGCGCCTCAAGCGCCTTGACCAGCCGCAGCACGACGTCGATCTGCCCCGCCCCGTCGCGCCCGATCAGGTTGAAGGCATCCTCGTAGAGATCGCCGAACCGCAGGGGCGGCACCGAGACACGCGGATAGGCGACAGGCGGGACGGCCTCGCCGTTGTCATGTTCTTGCGCCCAGTACGTCAAAAGCCGGGTCTGCCGCCCGATCACGTCGATGGCGGTGCCGGGATCGTTGACTGCCGGCGACAGCGCCCGCAGCGCCACTTCGGACAGGGTGACAAGGCCGAAACGCGGGTCCTGATCAAAGCTGCGCGCGGTGCCCAGCGTGAAGGCGGCGCGGATCAGCGCGGTCATTTCGCGGGGCAGCGCCGCGCCCTGATCGGCATGGACCAGCGCCAGGGGCGTATCGGCATAGACAAAGCTTCCGGGCAGGACCAGCACGTCCATCCGCCAGCCCTTGGCCTCGCAAAGCAGGGACAGCCCGCCGGGGTCGATATTCTCGATATAGCCAACCTGACCGGCCGGCACCGGCTGCCCGCCTCGGTTCGGATCGGGCAGGCCCTGCAAGGGCTGGCCGCCAAGACAGGGCGCGGCAAGGCGCGCCTGCATCGCATCATGCGTGGCTTCCTCAAGGCGCGCGGTGGTGTCGGCGACCCGGCCCAGCCTGCTCAACTGGTCGATCCAGCGCAGCAGCGCCAGCACGATCATCACGATGATCGCCAGCGTGGTCAGAAACAGCAGCACCCGGCCCTGTGGCCCATAGGCACTGACCCGCAGCGCCACCAGCCCGACGATGCTGAACAGGAACGAGCCGACGAATGTCGCCAGCGCTGATTGCACGACCGGGTCCTCGGCCAGCAGCGTGGTCGCGCGCGGCGTCCCGTTTGCCGTCGCCGCCCCGTAAGCCGCCGTCAGCGCCCCGACCGAGAAGGTCGTGACCGTCAGCATGCTCGACGAGATGACCGTCAGCAGGCTGTCGATGGCCTCGGTGCTGATGTCGAACGGCACCGGCCAGGTCACAAAGCGCGTGGCCAGCGACGCGGCCACCGCAGCAAAGACGCCAAAGACCGCGTAAAGCGCGACGCGAACACCCAGCTTGCGGGCCAGACGCATCAAAATCCAGCGCAGCTTCGACATCCCTGGTCACCCTTCCTGACAGTGGCTTACCGGATTTGGAGCATAAATTCCGCCGGCTGAGAAGCGTCGGCTGTCTCCGCGCCATTTACTTGTATGGAAGTATGGTTTATTTCATCGACAGGAGACCGCCATGGAATCAAGCATCATTACTCTTGCGCCCAGCACCGCAAGCCAGGTCTATGACTGGCTGCATCGCCGGGTGCTGCGCGGTGAGCTTTTGCCGGGCGCACGTCTCAGCGAAACCGAGATCGCCACCGAGATCGGCATCAGCCGCCAGCCCGTGCGCGAGGCCTTCATTCGCCTTGGCAGCGACGGTCTGGCCGAAATCCGCCCGCAGCGCGGCACCTATATCAGCAAGATCTCGATCTCGGCGGTCCTGTCGGCCCGGCTGATCCGCGAGGCGGTCGAGGCGGATATGGCGCGGCTGACAGCCGGCCTGCGCCCCCTTGCCGTGCTTGGCGCCATGCGGGCGGAAATCGCGCTGCAGCATCAGGCCGACGCCGCCGGAAATGTCGAGGAATTCATCGAATCCGATGACCGCTTTCACCGGCTTCTGGTCGTCGCCGCCGGGCACGAAGCGGTCTGGAACGATCTCGAGCGGATGAAATCGCAGATGAACCGGCTGCGGCATATGTCGATGCGAGAGTTTGACCGGGTGCGCACGATCGCGCAGCATCAGGACATTCTGGACGCCATCCAGCGCGGCGATGCCGACGCGGCCGAACACGCCGCGCGCATCCATCTGCGGCAGATGTTGACCGAACTGCCGCATATCGCGGCGCAACGCCCTGAATTTTTTACCGAATAAGGAAAGGACAGCGGAATGCGGCATACCTGGCGCTGGTTTGGCCCCAAGGACCCGGTCTCGATCGACGACATGATGCAGGCGGGGGTTCAGGGCGTGGTCACGGCCCTGCATCACGTCCCGACCGGCGCGGTCTGGACCCCCGAGGAAATTGCCCGCCGTCAGGCCGAACTGGCAATGATGTCGGACGGCGCGCCCTCGGGTCTGGCATGGGAGGTGGTCGAAAGCATCCCGGTCAGCGAGGCGATCAAGACCCAGACCGGCGACTGGCGCCAGCATGTCGAAAACTGGATCGCCTCGATGCGGAACCTGCATGCGGCGGGGATCCGGGTGATCTGCTATAACTTCATGCCGGTTCTGGACTGGACGCGGACCGATCTGGCATGGAGGCGCCCGAACGGTGCGCGCTGCATGCGGTTCGATCTGCCCGATTTCGTCGCCTTCGATATCCATATCCTTGAGCGCAGGGGCGCCGCCGAAGATTTCCCCGAGGCCTTGCGCGACGAGGCCGCCCGCCGCTTTGCCGCCATGGACGAGGCGCGCTGCCAGGAACTGGTGAAGAACATCGTCTTTGGCCTGCCCGGCGCCGCCGAGCAGCAGACCATGGGCGATGTGCGCGATCTGCTGGACAGCTATGCCCCGGTCACCGACCCGGTGCTGCGCCGGAATTTCCACGCCTTTCTGGAGCAGGTGGCGCCGGTCGCGCAGGATCTGGGGATGCGGCTTTGCTGCCACCCGGACGACCCGCCCTTCCCGCTGTTGGGCCTGCCCCGGATCATGTCGACCGAGGCGGACTATGCCGAACGCATCGCCGCCGTCGACCTGCCCGCGAACGGGATCACGCTCTGTTCCGGCTCGCTTGGGGCGCGGCCGGACAATGACCTGCCGGGCATGATGCGCCGGCTGGGGGAGCGTGTGCATTTCCTGCATCTGCGCAATGTGCGCCGCGACACCGAAACCATCCCGGCCAGCTTCTTCGAGGATGAGCATCTGGGCGGCCAGACCGATATGGTCGAGCTGATCGACGCCATTCTGGACGAAGAAGCCCGTCGCCGCGCCAATGGACGCGAGGATGCCGTCATTCCCATGCGCCCCGATCACGGACAGGACATTCTGGACGATATCGGCCGTGGCGGGCAGCCTGGCTATCCCGCCATCGGCCGCCTGAAAGGTCTGGCCGAGCTGCGCGGGGTCGAGCTGGCACTGTCGCGGCGGATGACCAGCGCATGATGCCGCCCCGGATCCTGTCGATCGGCGAGGCGATGCTGGAACTTTCTTCGGCCGGTCAGGGTGATCTGTGGCGGCTGGGGATCGCGGGCGACACGCTTAACACCGCCTGGTATCTGCACCGGTTGCTGAGGGATGAGGCGCGGGTGGAGTATTTCACCCGCGTGGGCACCGGCGAGTTTTCGCAGAAAATGCTGGATTTTCTGGCCGCCGAGGGCATCGGCGCCGATCACATCCCCCGCGATCCCGCGCGCGAGATCGGGCTTTACGCCATCTCGCTGAAGGATGGCGAGCGCAGCTTTTCCTATTGGCGCGACACATCGGCCGCGAAGCTTCTGGGCGACGACCCGGCGGCGCTGGACCGGGCGCTGGCGGGTGCGCGCATCGCCTATTTTTCCGGGATCAGCGTGGCGATCCTGTCCGACCGGGGCCGCGCCAATCTGCGTGACGCTTTGGCGCGCGCGCGGACCCAAGGCACGATGGTGGTCTTTGACCCCAACCTGCGCCCGCGCCTTTGGCCGGATGCGGCGGCGATGCGCGCAGGGATCGAGACGGCGGCCTCGGGCGCCGATCTGGTC
>JAGPGI010000394.1 GCA_018056045.1 Paracoccus sp. (in: a-proteobacteria) | reverse complement strand
TCGACATAGTGGCGGGCGCCGGCGAAATGCTGGCCGCGCGCGGCGGTATATTCCAGCCCCGCCGTGCCGCGGGTGAACTTGAAATGCAGGAACGCCGCAATGCTCTCCGACATGCGATAAGGCTCGCGCAGCCGATGCGCGCCGACAAAGCTGGTGCCGGGCCGCCAGCGGCACAGGCCCAGTTTCTGCATCTCGAGCGCGCCCTTGAAAAAGCCGCGTGTCAGCCGTCGGCTCAGCCGGTGCTTCAAAAGCGCGGCGCCCCGTGGCGTGACCGCGCCATCCAGCCCCGCGACCCGGTCCAGCATCGCCAGCGCCAACCCGCTGGGGCGCAGTCCGGGCACCCGGAACAGCCGGTCCCGCAAGCCGCCATGAACCAGCAGCGGCGGCGTGGCCGCAGCCCGGCGCGCCTTGGCGGAACCGTAAAGGAAATGATAGCCATAGGGTGCCGCTCCCGGCCCGTCGAAACAGGGAAAGGCCTGCAGAAGCGTCTGGCTGGCATCCTGCGGATAGACATGGTCGCGCAGCGGCCGGTCGGCATACATGTCTATCATCACCGTCAGCACCGCCTCGGCACCCTCGGCGTCCAGCGCCGCCAGATAGGCGGCCAGCGGCTGCGTTTCCATGCCGGCAAAGACGAAATGCTCGTCCAGATCGGGCAGCAGCACCCATCTGCCGGCAGCGTGCCGGTCAAGGATCTCGCGCCGCCATGCCAGCTTGTGTTCGGCATAGGTCGATCCGGGCACGGGGCGAAGCAGCGTCACATCGGGCTGACCCTCCAGCATGGCCCGGGTGCCGTCAGTCGAATGGTCATCGACAATGATGAAATGCGTCGGCCCCAGCGCCCGGTAATGGGCCAGAAACGGCTGGATCAGATTGGCCTCGTTATGGGCCAGCGCCACCAGCGGCAGACCGCTGCCGTCCCGTGCCGGACGGATTTCCTCAAGCAACCCCATCACCATCCCTTTCGATTCCCCGCGTCACGTTGCGCGCAATAGACGCAACGCTGCAATGCCGCAATTCAGCTCTTGTGATCACAGTCTACAAAAGCGTGATCACAAAACTTGGTTTCGCCGCATTTTCATGATTATGGTCGCGCTAAACCTTTGTGAGCGTCCCTCTGGCATGGCAAAAGCACCGCCAACCGATAACTGCGGGGAAGCACCATGAACATCCATGAATACCAGGCCAAGGCGCTGCTGCGCCAGTATGGCGCGCCGGTCTCGGACGGGCGAGTGGTGATGAAGGCCGACGAGGCCAAGACGGCGGCGGGCGAGCTGGACGGCCCGCTTTGGGTCGTCAAGGCCCAGATCCATGCCGGCGGTCGCGGCAAGGGCCATTTCAAGGAAAAGGAAGCCGGTGAAAAAGGCGGCGTCCGTCTGGCGAAATCGGTCAGCGAGGCCGAAGAGCTGACCCGCCAGATGCTGGGCCGCACGCTGGTCACGCACCAGACCGGCGAGACCGGCAAGCAGGTCAACCGCATCTATATCGAAGACGGCAGCGACATCGAGCGCGAGCTGTATCTGGCCCTGCTGGTCGATCGCGGCACCTCGCGCGTCAGCTTCGTCGCCTCGACCGAGGGCGGCATGGATATCGAGGAAGTCGCGGCCCATACGCCCGAAAAGATCGTCAGCTTCAGCGTCGATCCGGCCTCGGGGCTTTCGGATTTCCACGGCCGCCGCGTCGCTTTCGCGCTGGGTCTGACCGGTGGTCAGGTCAAGCAATGCGTGGCGCTGGTGAAAAACCTGTATCGCATGTTCATCGAAAAGGACATGGAGATGCTGGAGATCAACCCGCTGATCGTCATGAAGGACGGCAGCCTGAAATGCCTCGACGCCAAGATGGGCTTCGACAATAACGCGCTGTATCGCCAGCCCGACATCATGGCGCTGCGCGACGAGACCGAGGAAGACCCCAAGGAACTGGCGGCCTCGAAGTTCGACCTGAACTATATCGCGCTGGACGGCGAGATCGGCTGCATGGTGAACGGCGCGGGCCTCGCGATGGCCACCATGGACATCATCAAGCTGTATGGCGCGGAACCCGCGAACTTCCTTGACGTCGGCGGCGGCGCCACCAAGGAAAAGGTCACCGAAGCCTTCAAGATTATCACCTCGGACCCGAACGTGAAGGGCATCCTCGTGAACATCTTCGGCGGCATCATGCGCTGCGACATCATCGCCGAAGGCATCATCGCCGCGGTGAAGGAAGTGGGTCTGCAAGTCCCGCTGGTCGTGCGTCTGGAAGGCACCAATGTCGAACTGGGCAAGCAGATCATCGCAGGCAGCGGGTTGAACGTCATTGCCGCTGACGACCTGTCCGACGCGGCCGAGAAGATCGTGAAAGCGGTGAAGGGCTGACATGAACAAGCTCTCAACCCTGATCGTTGCATCGGCGCTGGCAGTCCTGCCGGCGCTTGGTGCAGCGCGGGCCGATACGGCCGAAAACCTGCGTATCTTCCGCGACGTCTGTCTGGCCAACGCCCCTGCCCTGAACGACGCCGCCATCAGGCGCGCGGCAGAATCCGTAACCATGTCAGCCAGCGGCGGCATGATCGGCATAGGCACAGCCGATTGGCGCCCCGGCCAGCAATGCCGCAGCGGCTCGAACGCCAGCGGAAACAAAGCCCCGCCCAGCGTTGCCGAATTCGAGGCACTGGTCGTCGAGACCTTCAACCGTCTTGGCGGTGGCAAATACACGATGAAGCGGATCAAGAAGAACTCCATGCGATACAAAATAGTAACGCCTGCTGGCCGCTTTGAAATCAGCGCCGACTTCGATGGTCAGGTGCAGAACTATTACATCTCCAAACGGTAAGGGATTCCGACATGGCGATCCTCGTCAATAAAGACACCAAAGTCATCACCCAGGGCATCACCGGCTCGCAGGGGACGTTCCACACCGAACAGGCCATCGCTTACGGCACCAAGATGGTCGGCGGCGTGACGCCGGGCAAAGGCGGGACCGAGCATCTGGGCCTGCCGGTCTATAACTCGGTCCATGAGGCCGTGGCAAAAACCGGCGCCAATGCGACCGCGATCTATGTGCCGCCCCCCTTCGCGGCCGACTCGATCCTGGAAGCGATCGACTCGGAAATCCCGCTGATCGTCGCCATCACCGAGGGCATCCCGGTTCTGGACATGATGCGCGTCAAGCGCGCGCTGGAAGGCAGCAAATCGCTGCTGATCGGCCCGAACTGCCCCGGCATCATGACCCC
>JAGPGI010000393.1 GCA_018056045.1 Paracoccus sp. (in: a-proteobacteria) | reverse complement strand
TGTTCCGACGCGACGTGGCAAAGTATGAGGCGGCGGTGAACCGGGCCGTGAAGGTTCCGATCACGCAAGCCCAATTCGACGCGCTGGTATCGTTCCACTACAATACCGGGGCCATCGGCAGGGCGTCGCTGGTGAAGCGGCTGAACGCTGGCGACGTGGCCGGGGCGGCGGCTGGCTTCATGGCGTGGAAGAAGCCGCCAGAGATCATCCCGCGCCGAAAGGCCGAACAGGAGTTGTTCGCCAAGGGCGTCTATCCAGGCGGGCAGGTCACGGTGTGGCAGGTCAGTAATTCCGGCAGGGTCATCTGGAAGCCCGCGCGGCGGCTGAGCAAGGATCAAGTGCTTGCGCTTCTCGACGGGCCAGTTGCAGAGCCGCACAAGCCCGCAGCCCCGCCAACCAGCCCCACACAGCGCGCCAAGCCCGCCGCGCCACCTTCGCCAGCGAAAGAGGCCGGGAAGGCCCTTGCCGGTGGCGCTGCTGGCGCGCTGGCCGTCCTCGTCGCCTATGCCGGGGACGCATGGGCCAAGTTCGTTGCGTTCTGCGACTTCATCACCTTCTGGAATTGAGGAGAAACCCATGATCCCCGTCATCGTCAGAATCCTGGCGCGTTATCTGTCCGGCGCGCTTGTCAGTTATGGCTTCATTCCGCACGAGGTCGGGGCCGATCTGGCCGTTGACCCGGACGTGGCGCTGGTCCTCGGGGCCATCATCGGAGCCGCGACCGAGGGCGTCTATGCCTTCGCCAAGGCGCGTGGGTGGACCACATGACCGGCCTCGCGCTGTTCGCGGCGGGCTACATCCTCGGGGCCGTGTCCGTCGTCGTGGTGGCCGCGCTTCTGGTGGGAGGCGAGGAATGATCGGCGTCATCTGGTCCATGATCACGGGCAACCCCATTGCCCGGCTGATCGGCAAGATTGTCGGGCTTGCCTTGCTGGTCCTGACCTTCGGTGCCTGGCAGAGGCGGCAGGGCGCGAAGGGGGCGACAGCCAAGCGCGACATCCAGGACTTGAAGGGCTTCAAGAAAACCACGGAAAGGATGCAGGATGCCGATGCGGCTATGGGTGACGATCCCGCTGTTCTTCGGGACAGCATGCGTCAACGCGACCCCGACAAGCCTTGACGCCGTTTGCAGCGGGACGCGGGCGGCGCGCGCCAGTCATGCGGCGGCCTTGGCGGATTCGCCGGATGACCGGGCGGTGGTGACGGGCGCGCGACTGATAGGGCTGATCGACGCGGGATGCGCTGGATGATCCGCTTCATCGCCGTCCTACTGACACTTGCGGCCCCCGCCCAAGCGCAAACCGCCTGCACCGGCCTGCCGGATGCGCTGGCCGCCCTTGCCGCGCGCTACGCCGAAGCCCCGCGCGTGTCGGGCCTCATGGCAAACGGGCAACTCATGATTATCACGGCCAGCGAGGCGGGCGGCTTCACGGTCCTGATCGTCACGCCCGAGGGGCTGGCCTGCATGGTGGCGTCGGGATCGGCGTTCGAGGTGCGGGCGCCGGAACCGGCTGGGGTGGATGGGTGAGGGCGAAATAAGGTGGGCGGGACGCAAGGCCCCGCCCGTTCACTCCGGACCGAACAACAGGTCCACCTCGATCCCGTCCTCGTCCAGCATGTCCCGCGCGGCCATCGCGGCAACCCGGTGCGGCCCGACAAAGCCCCCTGCCGCCTTGCCCCGCGCGGGCCATTCGCGGAAATGGGCGCGAAGGTCTTCATTGGTGCGGTAGACGAAGATCGCGCTGCACCCGGCCTCGACATCGGCCACCATAGAATCGACCATCACGTCGACATCGTCTTTCAACAGGTCAAGCGCCTCGCGCACGTCCTTGTGAAAGTCGAACCGGCCGTAGATCGCGTCCTGCGCCGAGCGGCGGCTGTAGCCCGCCAGTTCGGCCAGATCGCCCGTCGTAAGGCCGAGGGTGGCGCAGAGGGTGGGGTAGTAGGCGTCGGTTGACATGGTGCAGCCCTGATGCTTGTGTTTCGGTACGACCCGGCAACACCCTTGAGTCGCCGTCCCCGCGTGAGGCGGTTGACAAGCGCCACGGCGCAGCAGATCGCCCCGCCAGCTACGGCTGGCGGGGCCTTCTTTTACTGGACCGACCAGAGTTCGCCGCCGCTGACACTGATCGCGAAATTGATGCCGCGCATTTCGAACATCTCGATCGGCCGCCACCAGCCATCCGGCAGTTCGGCGGGCGCGGCCAGGCGGCAGGTTCCAAATTCCGCCGCCCGGTGCCTGAAATCATCGGCGTCCTCGGCGGTCTTGAACCCGATGTATCCGGACGTGTTCGTGCCGGTGTAGTGAACCACATGCGGGCGGCGCGCAAGGTCGGCTTTGGTAAGATCGGATTGGGTCATCGCTGCTGCTCCCATCATGCCGCGAACGTCGCGAAGTCTTCAAAGGTGCCGCCGAAGGCGTCGTCGGTTGTGAACCCGGCGGCTTTCAGGGCGTCGAACCACAGGCTGATCGCCCAGGTCTTGCCCGCGCTGCGATACTCGGCGGGGATCTGGTAGTCGTAGCGGCCCTTGATGATGTAGGAGGCGTCGGTCTTCTCGGCCCAGACCTTCACGCCGCGCGGGGAGGTGTTGCAGTAGATGCGGGTCTCGCCGGTGGCGGGGTGGGTCCAGGTGCTGAAAGCTTTGCGGGTCATCTTCGTCTCTCCAGAGAGGCGCGGGCCATTCCCGTCTGCCTATAAGAAGAATATAGCTTCCGAAATCGGAAGTTGCAAGGGGGAATGTGCTGGGCTGGTGCGATTTTTTTCGGATCACTCCACCCCCAGCGACCCATCCGGCAGGGGCCGCCGCAGCCATCATGCCCCACCCCTCGCCGCAGGCTTGCCATCCGGGCCGATCCAGCCCAGACGCTCGTTCCAGGTCCAGCCGTCGCCGGGATCGGTGGGGGTTTGTGCGAGGGCGGCGCGGGCATCCTCTTGCCATGCCCAGACGGTCTCAGCTTCCACAACAGGGTCCGGCGCATCTTCCGGGCTTTCGCCGTATGCGGGCTGATACCGAAGTGCGTCGATCTTGGCGGCAGCAAACTCCGCGATGAAGTCAGCCAGCACCCGTTCCCGGTCCCGCAGGCGGTCGCGTTCGGCCTCGGCTTCCAACTGTGCCTCGTAAGCCTCCTGAGCCTGCCCCATAGAAGCCAACGCCTGCATCGCGTTTTCCCGAGCTTCCACCCGCAGCGCCTCCACGGCGGCGAGGCCGTCAGC
>JAGPGI010000392.1 GCA_018056045.1 Paracoccus sp. (in: a-proteobacteria) | reverse complement strand
GAGCAAGCGTGACCCGTGCGTGGGCTTATCAGCCCCCGTCACAATTGCGAATAAACATGCCACAACGGCGTGCACAAGCGAAAATTTCGCAAGCTGCGGCAAAAGCTGCGGATCCTTGCCGGCTCAGCACGGTTTTCGGGCGAAAACCACCCGGTCGCGGCCATCCAGATCGGGCAGGATATGCGAATCCGTCAGCCCCGCCGCCTGCATCAACGCCGCCACTTCGGCGCCCTGCGTCGGGCCGATCTCGACCATCAGCCGCCCGCCCGGCATCAGATGCCCGGGGGCCGAAGCCGCGATGACCCGATAGGCGGCAAGCCCGTCGCCTTCATCGGTCAGCGCCAGCCGCGGCTCCCAGTCGCGGACATCGGGGGCGAGCCCCGCCATCTCGTCCAGCGCGATATAGGGCGGGTTCGAGACGATCAGATCAAAGCGACCGGTCACCGCCGCAAACCAGTCGGATTCAAGAAATGTCGCGCAAACACCTATTTTCGTGGCATTTCCCTGCGCCACGGACAGCGCAGCGGCGGAAATATCGGTGCCGGTGCCGCGCGCCTGCGGACGCTCGGCCAGAAGCGAGATCAGGATGGCCCCGGTGCCGGTCCCCAGATCGAGGACCGAGGCAAAGGGCTCGGCCAGCGCCGCCTCGATCAGAGTCTCGGTTTCGGGGCGCGGGTCCAGTGTGTCGCGGGTCACGCGGAACTCGTGCTTCCAGAAGGCGCGGCGGCCGATGATCTGGCTGACCGGCTGGCGCGCCGCGCGCGCGCGCAGGGCTGCGTCGAAGCGTCGCACCGCCTCTGCCGGCATCGGGGCAGAAAGCGCGCCGCTGAGCCGGTGACGCGGCAGGTCCAGCGCATGGGCCAGAAGCAGCCGGGCATCGCCCGCCGCGTCGGACAGGCCGGCACCGGCAAGATGCGCGATTCCCGCGCGCAGGGCCTCGGCGGCGGTGGCGGGCGCGGTCATCGGGGTCAGGCGCCCTGCGCGGCCAGCCGCTCGGCCTGATCATGGGCCAGCAGCGCGTCGACGATCTCGGCCAGATCACCCTGCATGATCCGGTCCAGCGAATAGAGCGTCAGCCCGATGCGGTGATCGGTCATGCGGCCTTGCGGGAAATTATAGGTGCGGATGCGTTCCGAGCGGTCGCCCGAGCCGACCTGAGACTTGCGGTCGGCAGCGCGCTCGGCATCGGCGCGCGAGCGTTCCAGATCGTAAAGCCGGGCGCGCAGCACCGCCATGGCATTGGCGCGGTTCTGGTGCTGGGACTTCTCCGAACTGGTGACCACGATGCCCGTGGGCAGGTGGGTGATGCGCACGGCGGAATCGGTGGTGTTGACATGCTGGCCGCCCGCGCCGCTGGCGCGCATGGTGTCGATGCGGATGTCGCCGGTGGGAATGTCGATATCGACCTCGGCCGCCTCGGGCAGGACGGCGACGGTGGCGGCGCTGGTATGGATGCGGCCGCCGGATTCGGTTTCGGGCACGCGCTGGACGCGATGCACGCCGGATTCATATTTCATCCGGGCAAAGACCCCTTCGCCCTCGATCCGGGCGACGGCCTCACGCACGCCGCCAAGGTCGGATTCGGCCAATTCGAGCAATTGGAACTGCCAGCCCTGCGATTCCGCGAAACGGCGATACATGCCCAGAAGATCGCCGGCAAACAGCGCCGCCTCCTCGCCGCCGGTGCCGGGGCGGATCTCCATGATCGCGGGTCGGGCATCGGCCGCATCGCGCGGCAACAGCGCGATGCGCAGCGCATGTTCCAGATCCGGCAGCGCGGCGCGCAGGCGCGACAGCTCGTCCTCGGCCAGCTCGCGCATCTCGGGATCGGCCAGCATCACCTGCGCCTCGTGAATGGCGTCCTGCGCGTCGCGCCACTCGGCGATCTGGGTCACCACCGGCTTCAGCTCGGCATATTCGCGGCTGATCGCGGCGATCTCGTCCGGCGCCGGGCCAGCATTCAGCACCGCCTCGAGATATTCGAAGCGTTGGACGATCTGGAAAAGGCGGTCCTGCGGCAGCATGGAGCGGGATTAGCCCCTGATCCGGCGGCGGGCAAGGCAGAACGTCGGTTCAATCTGATCCAGATCATGGAACCTGCAGACGAATCCGGACAAATGCGATGCGGGAAACCCGCCGCGGATCACGCATCAGACCGCGATCCTGCGCGCGGAGGCCCCGGCTCCCGCGTCGCTGCAGGTCTCTCTCGCAACAGCCAGCGCGGAAAAAGGAAAGGGGCCCGAGGGCCCCTTTCCGAGTTGCGATGAAGCGCGGATCACTCGGCCTTGACGGCCTCGATCGAGATGCTGATCTCGACCTCGTCCTCGACGGCGGGGGCGAACTGGCCCAGATTGTAGTCGCTGCGCTTGATCTTGGTCTCGGCGTCGAAACCGGCGGCCTCCTTGCCGGTCATCGGATGGGCGGCGATCTGGTTCAGATCGACATCCAGCACGACCTCTTTGGTGACGCCGTTCAGGGTCAGGTCGCCCGTGACCTTGGCTTCCTTGTCACCCTCGGGCTCGACCTTGGTCGATTTGAAGGTGGCGACCGCCGCGGCCTTGTCGGTGTTGAAGAAATCCGGCCCGAACAGGTGGCCGTCCAGCGCCTCGGCGACGGTGTGCAGACCGGCCATCGGGATCGTCGCCTCGACGGTCGAGGCGGCGGGGTTTTCGGCATCCAGCACCAGCGTGCCGGTCAGGCCGTTGATGATGCCGGTGCTGGTCGAAAAGCCCATGTGGGTATATTCGAACACCACCTGGCTGTGGTCGGGATCGAATTGATAGGTCACTGGCGCGGCCATGGCGCTGGTGGCACCCAGCAGGGCGGCAAGAGCGGCGACGGGGGCGAAAACGGTTTTCATCGGGAACTCCTGATTGATTTTCTCATGAACGAATTCCACAAGGAATGCCGCAATGGCAACAAGGGTTTCCGCAATATCGCCTGACATTTTCGTGTTTCGCCACAGCGCCGAAACACTGTCGCCGGGGCGGCGAATATCCGGGGGTTTTCGCGGTTTCGCCTTGCATTCCGCGGGCTGGCCGCTATAAGGCCACATCCTTCCGCAAATGCGAAACCGGCGCAGCCTCTCGTGGCGGGGCGCGGAGGGATTGTCCCGCCGTTGAAATGCGCCCCGATAAAAAGGTGCAGACATGCCGCTTTATGAGCATGTGCTGATCGCCCGTCAGGACCTGTCGAATACGCAGGCCGAAGGGCTGATCGAACATTT
>JAGPGI010000058.1 GCA_018056045.1 Paracoccus sp. (in: a-proteobacteria) | reverse complement strand
TCACCTCAAGCATCTGCATGGTTTCGGGGGTGGTCGCATAGGCGGTCAGGATCAGCCCGGCGGAATACAGGAACGCGCCGATGATGATCGACCAGCGGTCGCCCCAACGCTCGCCCAGGGCGCCGAATATCGGCTGGCCGATGCCCCATGCCAGGTTCTGGATGGCGATGGCCATGCTGAACTCGGCCCGTGGCCAATCGAATTCGGCGGCAATCGGGATCTGAAAGACCCCGAAACTGGCCCGCAGGGCAAAGTTGATCAGCAAGATGATCGAGCCGCCGATCAGGATCGGGGTGAAAAGTGATGCGCGCATTTCCTGACTTGCCGACATGACATGCCCTTCCTTGATCACGGAAGGCAATTCCTGCGCCCCGCGCCCGGCGGCGTCAATGGTGCCGATTGCCTGAATCGCGCCGGCTCGCTAGCCTTTGGCCTGGGCACAAACGCAGGGGCATGCATGTATCAGGTGATCGGAACCGGCAAAAGCCGCGCATTGCGGGTGCTGTGGATGCTTGAGGAACTGGGCCAGCCCTATGAACATGTCGCCGTCAATCCGCATTCCGAGGGGGTGACCCCCTTCAACCCGGCGGGCAAGGTGCCGGTGCTGGTGGTGGAGGGCACGCCCATCACCGATTCCACCGCGATCCTGACCTATCTGGCGGATCGCCACGGCGCCCTGACCCATCCCGCCGGCACGCTGGAGCGCGCGCGTCAGGACAGCCTGACCCAGCTTATTCTTGACGAATTCGACGCGGCTTTGTGGCTGGCCGCCCGCCACAGCTTCATCCTGCCCGAGGAAATGCGCCTTGCCGCGATCAAGAACACGCTGCGCTGGGAGTTCGAGCGCAGCCAGAAGACGCTGACCCATCGCATGGCCGAGGATGGCTTCCTGATGGGCGACATGATGACCGTGCCCGACATCATCCTGACCCATTGCCTGACCTGGGCGCTGAATGCGCGCTTTCCGATTATCGAGCACCGGCTGACGGAATATCTGGACCTGACGCGCGCCCGGCTCGCCTATCAGCGCGCGCTGGCCAGATAGGCGGCTGCCCCTATCCCGGCCCGGCGGCCGGTGGCCAGACAGCCGGTCAGCAGATAGCCGCCCGTCGGCGCCTCCCAATCCAGCATTTCGCCGGCCGCGAAAACTCCGGGCAACGCACGCAATTCCAAGGCCGGGGTCAGGCTTTCCACCTCGATCCCCCCTGCCGAGGAAATTGCCCGCGCGATCCCGAACGGTCCCTGATGACGCAGCCGCAGGCTTTTGACGCGCATGGCCAGCCGCTCGGGCTCATTGGGCAGGGGCTGGCCCCATTCCATCAGCAGCGCCGCGCGCAGGGGATCGCCCAGCACCCGCCGCAGCCGGTTGCCGACCGACAGCTTTGCGGGCATCTGGGCAAAACGCCGCGCCAGCTCCTCGCCGCCCAGATCGGGGGCCAGATCGACGAACGCCTCGGCCCCGTCCCGAATGGCGCTGGCGACCTCATAGATGCCGCCGCCCTCGATCCCCTGCGCGGTGACGACCCATTCGCCCCGGCTGACCTGATCGCCGGCCTGCAGGGCGACGCCCTTGACCGCCTGCCCGAAATGCCGCGCCATCTGCGCCGACCAGTTGACGCGAAAGCCCATATTCGCCGGCCGGAACGGCGCAACCCCGACGCCCTTTTTCACCAGCCACGGCACCCAGGCGGCGTCCGATCCCAGCCGGGGCCAGCTTGCCCCGCCAAGCGCCAGCACCACCGCGCGCGGCTCTAAAACCTCAACCCCGCCCGGCGTCTCAAAGCGCCAGCCCGGACCCTCGAACCCGCTCCAGCGCCAGCGGCTGCGCAGCTCGACCCCCTGCCCGGCCAATCGCGCCAGCCATGCCCGCAACAGGGGTGAGGCCTTCATCCCCGCCGGGAACACCCGCCCGGTCGAGCCGGAAAACAGCTCAACCCCCAGCCCGCGCGCCCAGGTCATGACTTCGGCAGGCCCGAATTCTTTCATGTCCAAATATCCCGGGGGGGGCCGCAGGCCGGGGGCAGAGCCCCCATAATGGGCCTGAAACACCTCCCAAGGCTCGTCCTTGGTCAGGTTCAGCCCCGATTTCCCCGCCATCAGGAATTTCCGTGCCGGAGTCGGCATGGCCTCAGCCACCACCACCCGCGCCCCCTGCCCGGCCAGCAGCTCGGCCGCCATCAGGCCCGCCGGTCCCGCGCCGATCACCAATGCCTCGGTCACCGGCCCCCCCTTGGCATCATGCACAGCCGCAGCAGCATCCGCTCCATCAGCGCCATGGCCGGCGCCCGCGAGGATGATCGCAGCGTCAGGTCGGTCTCGATCAGCTGGTGCATGGCGTCCTCCAGCGCGCGCATGCCCCAGTCCTGCGCCTGCCGGATCATGCGGTCGCGGCGCGGGCCAAAGACCGGCGGGCGCAGCCGCGCAAACCCGGCCCCCGGTCCCCCGGGATCCGAGGCGCCGGAATGCAGCGCCCGGAAATGGCGCAGCGCGGCGATGCACAGGGTCACCGGCGCGATCCCCTGCCCCTCGATGCGCCGCATCAGCCCGCCGAAATCCTTGGCGCGGCCCTCTGCCACGCAGTCGATCAGGTCATCCACCTCGGCCTCGATGGTGGCGGGGGCAAGTGCTGCGATCTCGGCCGGGGTCAGGGGCGTGTCGTCGCCATGCTTGTAAAGCCCGATCTTTTCCACCGTCTGCCGGAAATCGCCGGGGTCCAGCGCCCGGCTGAGCGTCAGCAGATCGCGCATCGCGTCGCGCGGCACCTCGCGCAGACCGGCATCCGCAAGCCAGCGGTTGATCTCATCCTCGCCGGGGGGATCGTCATAGATGGGGGCGGTGACGGCATTCGGGTGCGGCTCGAAGAGCTTGCGCAGCGCCGATGATTTCGCCAGCGCCCTGGCGGCCACGACCACCACGGCGTCGCCTGTCCGCCAGTCCTCAAGCGCGGCGGCAACAGCGGGCGCGGCCGCATCGGGGGCGTCATCGACCAGAACCACGCGCTGGCCGGGAAAGAAGCCGACGGCCTTGACCGCATCCAGCAGCTGCGCCGGATCCTTGCGCAGATCAGAGCCGGGCAGACGGGTCAGGCGCATCTCTTCCTCGGCGCCGGGACCGACCAGCGCCTTGACCGCCTCGGCGCGTTTCAGCGCCACGCGCATCGCGTCCTGGCCATAGATCAGCAGACCCGGGCGCGTCGGGTCGGGGCGCGCCAGATAGCGGGCGATCTCGGCGCCCTTCAGGATCATTGCAGGGTCGCGGGATCGATGGCCAGAAGCCGCGTCACCACCTGATCGGCCAGCATCCGCGCCAGCCGGTCGTGGGCGTCCTGTTCGGCCGACATGGTGGCGATGGTCGTCCCCGTCGTCGAATATGAGGTGAAGGTGCTGACCTGCCCGCGCGTGACCTCGGCCCCCGAGGCGGTCTCGGTCAGCACGAAATCGGCGGTGCCGTTCAGCGAATAGCGGGTCGTCACCTCCTCGGGGGTGATGGCCTGCGAAACGACCGCGATGCGCAGATTATAGGCCAGCGCGAAGCGGGCCGCCTGATCGGGGCCCAGCCGTTCGGCGATGCGGCCGGCAAAGGTGTATTCGTCCGGGGTATTGGGATCGTCCGCGCGGATCTGACCAAAGAGCTTGCCGCCCGTGCCCCCCGGCCCATAGACCGGGGTAAAGCCGCAAGCGGCCAGCGCCAGCGCGCCCGAAAGCAGGATTGCGCGCCTAGACCACGACATTGACGATCCGTCCGGGCACGACGATCAGCTTTTTCGGCGCCGCGCCCTCCATGAAGCGCTGCACGGTCTCATCGGCCAGCACGATGGCCTCGATCTCTTGCTTGGACATGTCCTTGGGCACCTCGATTTCCGCGCGCCGCTTGCCGTTGATCTGGATCGGCAGCACCACGCTGTCGGACACCAGCATCGACGGGTCGGCCTTGGGCCAGGCGGCATCGACCACCATGCCCTGCCCGCCGGCCTTCGACCAGACCTCTTCGGCCAGATGCGGCACCATCGGCGCCATCAGCTGCGCCAGAATGCGCAGCACCGCGCGGCGCGATTCGCCGCCTGCGGGCGATTTGCCGATGGCATTGGCCAGCTCGTAAAGTTTCGCCACCGCCTTGTTGAAGGCAAAGCCCTCGATTGCCTTGGTCACATCGGCGATGGCGCGATGGGCGCTTCGGGTCAGTTCGGGATCGTCGCCGCCCTCCGGCGTCTCGTCGGCCAGACGCCACAGACGCGACAGGAACTTGTTCGCGGCCTCGGCCCCGGCGGCAGTCCATTCGACGTCCCGCTCTGGGGGGCTGTCGGACAGCATGAACCAGCGCGCGGTATCGGCGCCGAAATTGGCGACGATATTGACCGGATCGACGACGTTCTTTTTCGATTTCGACATCTTGGCCGAGGGAATCACCTCGACCGGGGTACCGTTGGCCAGTTTGCCATCCACGACATCCTCGGGCAGGTGATAGACCGGGCGGCCGCGGTCGTCGCGGGTCATGTAGATCTCATGCGTGACCATGCCCTGCGTGAACAGTGCATCGAACGGTTCGCTGGCAGTTTGGGGCAGATGCCCGGTCTTGACCATCGCCCGGGCGAAGAAGCGCGAATACAAAAGATGCAGGATCGCGTGCTCGATGCCGCCGATATACTGATCGACATCCATCCAGTAATCGGCATCCGCGCGCACGGTCGGCGTCGCCGCGTGCGGCGCGGTAAAGCGCGCGTAATACCAGGACGAATCGACGAACGTGTCCATGGTGTCGGTTTCGCGCAGGGCCGCGCCGCCGCATTGCGGGCAGCTGGTCTGGCGCCATGTCGGGTGCCGGTCCAGCGGGTTGCCGGGCACGTCAAAGCTGACATCCTGCGGCAGCAGCACGGGCAGGTTTTCCTTGGCCTCGGGGACGGTGCCGCAATTGGCGCAATGGACGACCGGGATCGGGCAGCCCCAATAGCGCTGGCGCGAGATGCCCCAGTCGCGCAGGCGGAATTTCGTGACACCCTCGCCATAGCCATTGGCCTCGGCATGGGCGATGGCGGCGACAACGGCATCCTCGCCGGTCTGGTCGGCGGGGCCGGCAAAGCCGCGCACATAGGTCACGATTTCCGATTTCATCGGCACATAGGGGGCCTTGGCCACCAGCGCGTCGGCCTGTTCGACGGTCATGCCGCGTTCGCCAAAGGTGGCGCGGATCGGCAGCCCGTATTTGGTGGCGAATTCGTGGTCGCGCTCGTCATGGGCGGGGCTGCCGAAAATCGCGCCGGTGCCGTAATCCATCAGCACGAAATTCGCGATCCAGACCGGCAGTTCCCAATTCGGGTCTAGCGGGTGCCGGACCTTGAGCCCGGTGTCATAGCCCAGCTTGGGCGCGGTCTCGATGGCTTCCTCGGTGGTGCCGATGCGCTTGCATTCCTCGGTAAAGGCGGCGACCTCGGGATCGGTGGCGGCCAGTTGCCGGATCAGCGGGTGATCGGGCGACAGCGCGGCAAAGCTTGCGCCCATGAGCGTGTCGGGGCGGGTCGTATAGACCTCGATCGTGTCGAAACCGACCGGCGCGCCCACGGTGGCAAAGCGGAATTGCAGCCCGCGTGACTTGCCGATCCAGTTGGCCTGCATCAGCCGCACCTTTTCGGGCCAGCCGGTCAGCCCGTCCAGCGCCGAGAGCAGCTCATCCGAGTAATCCGAGATGCGGAAGAACCACTGCGTCAGCTCCTTGCGCTCGACCGCCGCGCCGGAACGCCAGCCCTTGCCGTCGATCACCTGTTCATTGGCCAGCACGGTCATGTCGACCGGGTCCCAGTTCACCTGAGCCGATTTGCGGGTGATAAGGCCGGCGTCAAGGAAATCCAGAAACAGCGCCTGCTGCTGGGCGACGTAATCGTCGTCGCAGGTCGCGAATTCGCGGCTCCAGTCGATGCTGAGGCCCAGCGGTTTCAGCTGGCCGCGCATGGTGGCGATATTGGCATAGGTCCAGTCGCGGGGATGGCCGCCCTGCTCCATCGCGGCATTCTCGGCCGGCATGCCGAAGGCGTCCCAGCCCATCGGGTGCAGCACGGAAAAACCCTGCGCGCGTTTGAAGCGCGCCACCACGTCGCCCATCGTATAGTTGCGCACATGGCCCATATGGATGCGCCCCGAGGGATAGGGGAACATCTCGAGCACGTAATATTTGGGCCGCGCGTCCCGGATGGCGCGGAACGTGCCCGCGTCATCCCACGCCTTTTGCCAGCGCGCTTCGCTGTTTGCGGGATCATAGGGCATGGAAACCTCCGGGCGTCAGATTGCCCGCAGGGTTTAGCCGTTGCGCCGGGACAGGTCCAGCGGTGTCAGAGGTTCTTGTCCTGCACCCGCAACTGGCGGGCACGGGTCAGAATCGCGTCCTCGACCGCGCGGACTGTGTCGGGGGCGACGGCGCTGCCGCCCGCGCCTTGCAGGGACACTTTCAGCGCGCGCGCGTCCAGCGACGGATCGCTGACCTTGATCGTGGCACGATAGGACCGGCCACCGCCGGGGGGCGTGCCGTAGCCGGTGACGATGACGCCGGTAAAGGGATCTACCGACTGGATCGGCAGGAAGTTCAGCACTTCAAGGCTGGCGTTCCACAGATAGCGGTTGACCGCCACGGTGTCGTTGGGGTCGCGGCGATTCGAGAACAGGTCCCAAAAGGACGACTGCTCGGCCAATTGACCGCCGTTCGCCTGCGTCCGCGTCTGCGTCTGATTGCCGCCGCCGCCGCTGCCAAGGCCGGAACCCGCAGATCCCGCCGAGCCTGCGGACCCGGCCGATCCCATGCTGCCACCCGAACAGGCGGCAAGTCCCGCAGTAACAAGCAGGGCAGCGGTTAGCCGTGCGGCGCATCTGATCATCTGGTGTCCCCCGGATCGTCGTTGCGCGAGCCATAGCGCAATTTTGCCCCACGCGACAAGAGAGGCCGCGTTTTCGGCCCCGTCCCGGCGGCTTTATTGCCGAGAGTGTAGATATTGCTCGCGCGCGTAAGGGCCGCATTTCCGAGCCGGGGCGGGCCATATCGGGGCCTGCAGGCGGGTGTGGCTCATGTGCATCACAGTGATGCCGAAACAGGCCAGCGGGGTGCGATTCCGTTGCATTGACGAAGGGAAAGCGCGACACACGGCTCATACCCCAATCCGGAGTGCCCGGATGGGGCACACGAGAGAGACAAGAGGGAAAACCATGAAAAAGGTTCTTTTCGCAACCAGCGCCCTGGTCCTGTCGGCGGGCTTCGCCTCCGCTGAAGTCGCCCTGTCGGGTGACGGCCGTATGGGTATCATTTATGACGGCAACGACGCGCAGTTCTCGAGCCGCGCCCGCGTTCGCTTCAACCTGTCGGGTGAGTCGGATGCCGGCCTGTCCTTCGGCGCTTCGTTCCGTGTTGACCACGAGAACTACAGCTCGAACGCTTACCGTTCGGCCGCTCGCGGCACCGCCGGCGCCATCTGGATTTCGGGCACCTACGGCAAACTGTCGATGGGCGACACCGTTTCGGCTTCCGAGCGTGCGATCGGTGACCTGTACGAAGTCGGTTACACCGACGGCACCTTCGGCGGTGACGTCGAAGAAATCTCGTACCTGACCGGTGACGGCGAGAACCTCGGCCAGGGTCCGAACATCCTGTACGAATACACCATCAACAACATCTCGCTGTATGCTTCGGCCTCGGACGGCGTGAACACCCCCTGGTTCGACACCCCCGGTGACACCACCGATACCGACGCCGATGGCAACCTGGTCGACAGCGCCGATGTTGCATGGTCGGTCGCCGGTAAATACGAAGCCGAGAACTTCTGGGTTGCTCTGGGCTACGGCAAGCATGACGACGCCAACGAAGTCGTTCTGGGCGGCGAAGGCACCTACAACAACTTCTCGTTCAAAGGCGTCTTCGCCAAATACGACGACCGCTTCACCGGCGGCGCCGATGGCGAGACCCTCGAGCACACCTATGGTCTGGGCCTGGCCTACCAGTGGGATGCGGTTCTGGTCGAAGGCTTCTACCGCCGTGACGGCTACGAATACACCACCGCTGGCGTCGATGACGAAGATTTCGACTCGTTCGGCATCGGTGCTGAATACGACCTGGGCGGCGGCGCTGTCCTGGCCGGCGGCATCATCGACACCGACTACCTCGACGACACCGTCGCCGACTTCGGTATCAAGTTCTCGTTCTGATCCTTACGGATCCGAATATCGGAACAAGAAAGAGCGGGCCTTGCGCCCGCTCTTTTCTTTTGGGAATCATGCCCCATGGGACTGGATGAGATCAGGCGCCGCATCGCAGCGGCCGAATCCGCCGCCGGGCGCAATTCCGGCGATGTCACGCTGATCGCCGTCAGCAAGGTGCAGCCCGCAGCGCGGGTCGAGGCTGTGTTGCAGGCCGGCCAGCGCGTCTTTGGCGAAAATTACGTTCAGGAGGCGGCGGGAAAATGGCCGGCATGGCGCGCGGCTTTCCCGGGGGTAGGGCTGCACATGATCGGCCCCCTGCAGACCAACAAGCTGAATGCGGCGCTGGATCTGTTTGATGCCATCCACACGCTGGACCGTCCCTCGCTGGCACAGAAACTGGCCCGGCAGGTGCAGGCGCGCGGCCATTGCCCGCAGCTTTTCGTGCAGGTCAATACCGGCGCCGAGCCGCAAAAGGCCGGCATCCTGCCCGATGATGCCGATGCCTTCATCGCCGATTGCCGGGCGCTCGGGCTGACGCTTTCCGGCCTGATGTGTATCCCGCCCGAGGATCAGGACCCGGTGCCGCATTTCCGCGCCCTGCGCGCGATCGCCGCGCGCAATGGCCTTGCCGGGCTTTCCATGGGGATGAGCGCGGATTTCGAGACCGCCATCGCCGAGGGCGCGACCCATATCCGCGTCGGCTCGGCGATCTTCGGTGCCCGGGATTACGGCTAGACGCCCGGCCATCGCTGCCACCTCGGGTTGACCTTTTACCGCTCGGGCCATGGGCTGCGGATGGGCTGTTGCAGCAGGCCGGATGCGATTTTGCCGGGTTAACCCTCTATTAACAAACCAGATGCGGCGTCGCGGATATCGCGCTATATCTATCGCTAGGGTTGTTTTGATTCGTTGTGAGTGTCCGCGATGCTGATGCTGGGTAGTCTGATCGGTTTGCTGTTCATGGGGCTTGCGGTCGATACGACCGCGCTTGGTCGCACCTCTGATGAAGAGGGCGACGGGGATGGTGAAAATCCCGAAGGCGGCGGGGGCAATGAAGCCCGCGGCGTGACGCTGAATGGCACCGAGGGTTCGGACATGCTGGGCGGCGAGGCGACCGACGATATGCTGGCCGGAAATGGCGGCAATGACGATCTGCATGGCGGGCTGGGCAGCGATACGCTGCTGGGCGGCGACGGCACCGACTGGATCTATGGCGACGGCGATTACGGCCAGGGCGGCGACGATTCCATCGAGGGCGGCGCGGGTCAGGATTCGCTGGCGGGGCAGGGCGGCAATGACACCGTTCATGGCGGCGCCGACGATGACACCATCTTTGGCGGCGAGGGCGACGACCTGCTGACCGGCGGCACCGGCACCGACTGGATCTCGGGCAATGCGGGCAATGACACGCTGGTTGCCGGCACGGGCGAGGACGATCTGGACGGCGGCGAGGGCGACGACCTGCTTTACGGCTCGGACGAGGATGACCGCGCATGGCTGCATGGCGATGAGGGCGACGACACGCTGCATGCCGGTGCCGGCGACTTTGTCGAGGGGGGCGCGGGGCGTGACCTGTTCCTTCTGGACGAGCCGGGCGTGGCTGGCGCCGAGGTGCCGACCATCGGCGATTTCAGCGCCGCCGCTGACCAGATCGAACTGCGCTATGAAGATGAAGGCAACGGAATCGAGCCGGTGATCTCGCTCGAGCGCGATGCTGAGGGCGCGACGGTGATCCGCATGGATGGCGTGCCGGTCGGACGGCTGCTGAATGCACAGGATCTGGACGTGAACGATATCGTCCTGACTGCGGTTCGGGCCGCCGCGTAAGGCGCAGAAAACCGTTTCTTTCCCGGGGAAACCCTGCTACATCCGCGCATCCGCCGGGGTGATTCCCGGCGGTTTCTCCATGGGCCTTGCTGGACGACATCCCGGCCTGCGCCATAACCCTTTGACTCTGAAAGGAGCCCCCGATGTCGATTACGGTTGAAGAAAAGAACCGCCTGATGACCGAATTCGCCACCAAACCCGGCGATACCGGCTCGCCCGAGGTGCAGGTTGCAATCCTGTCCTCGCGCATCGCCACCCTGACCGAGCATTTCAAGACGCACAAGAAAGACAACCATTCGCGTCGCGGTCTGCTGATGATGGTCGCTCAGCGCCGCAAGCTGCTGGACTATCTGAAGCGCAAGGAAGAAGCCCGCTATACCGCCCTGATCGGCAAGCTGGGCCTGCGCCGCTAAGACCGGCCCAAGGTCAAACTGACAACGCCCGTGACCCAGGTTGCGGGCGTTTTTCATTGCCGCGATGCAGGGCAGGGGTCAGCGGTCGTGCATGCCCTTGCCGGCAAGGATCCGGGGCACGGCGCGATCAATGCGGGTGGCGCGCGTCAGCGCCAGCTTGGCCGAGGAGAAATGCAAAAGCCAGCCGCGCCGGCGGCCGGG
>JAGPGI010000391.1 GCA_018056045.1 Paracoccus sp. (in: a-proteobacteria) | reverse complement strand
ACACCACCCAGACCGAGGGGCTGATTTCCGATCTGGGCCGGCAGCGCGCCATCAGCGAGGTCACCGCCAGCGTTGCCCGCGAGGCGCAAAGCGGCTTTTCCCGCTCGAGCTCGCAAGCGGTGCAGAATCAGTATGGCGAGACAGCCGGCAGTGCCGGCATAGGGGGCGTCTCGGGTCAGCAGGCCGTCAACAAGGCGGTCATAGGTGGCGGCGACGGGGTCCGGGTGCATTCCGAGGGCAGTTCCTATTCGACCGGGGTCACGACGGGCGAGGCCAGCGGCTGGTCATCTTCCAGCGGCGAGCGGGCTCTGAATGCAGAGATGACACAGAACATCGCCGACCGGACGCATCAGGCCTCGAACGCGGTGCGCAACCGCCGCGCCACCTCGATCACCGAGACATCGCAGCGCGAAAGCGAAACGCTGAGCACGAGGATCGTCACCAATTACAACCATATGCACGCGCTGACGATCGAGTATTTCGAGACGGTGCAGATTTACCGGGTTGTCATCGAACTCAGCCGGGTCACGCGATGCCTGTTCGTACCGATGAAGCTGATCACCTTTGACGAGGCCGCAATCCGCCGCTTTCGCGATATCATCGCCTCGGTCGGATTGATCCCGCAGGTGCGCGCATTGGCTGTGGCCGAACCTGGACGCGTCAGCCTGACCAGACCCTTGGCCTCCTCGCCGTGGAGTTCGGCGCGCTTGGCCAGGATGCGGATGGTGTTAGGCGATCCGATCGGCAACATGGAAGACCGCTATCTGTTCCTGCCGATCGAGGATATGGTGTGGAAGAGTTTCGGCACTTACGACAAGGCGGTATTCGAGGCTTTCGATGCGGTGATTGTCACCTCGCGGCGTGGCGAGCGGATCGTATTGCCTTTGGTGGATCATGCCGAAGCCCATAGCCACTGGCTTCCTCGATATTCGGTGGATCTTGCGACCATTGATTTTACCGGGATTGCGGCCATCCACCTGCGACGGCGCGCCGATAAGGGCGACTTTTCCGGCTCGGGCGACTTTTCCCTGGTCTTCGACCGGCGGTTGGCCGACGGGACTTTCGCCTCCAACGCTATCGACGAGTTGGGACTGGTCGCAAGCGGCGGTGTCTCCATTCCCAAGGATCAGCCCGAGGTGCTGATCTTCGAAATGATCCTTTCGATCACCGACAAAGCGTTGCTCCAGCATCTGGAACAGAACGCATTGTATTACAGCCGGGCGATCTGGGGCTCGCTGGATGCGGCCGCCATCACCACCTTGCTGGCCACCTATACGCTGAACCGCCGCCGCCTGATCGAGGTGATCGACCCGGTGCCGGTCTCGGTCTCGGGCAATTACCTGATCTTTCGGTATTACGACGGTGAAACCGGCAAGGACTGGCAAGCATTCCTCAAGCGCAACCGGCTGGATTCGCCGCAGCCGCAGGAAAATCTGGTGCCGCTGCCAAGCGGCGGGGTCTTTGCCGAGGCCGTGCTGGGCCGCTCCAATGCGGCCGAAAAGCTGGATATCACCCGTTTCTGGAACTGGCAGGATTCGCCAATCCCCATTCAGCCGCCGGAAATCAACGCCCTGAGCGCCGGCGGCAAGGATGCCCCGCCCGCGACCCAGACCGCGCCGCTGGAAGGGTCGGTGGTCAATATCGTCAACCCACCCAGCCTGCCGGACCCCGCCGGTCTGGCGCCGCTCTATTCGGCCATCGCCAATGGCAACATGTTCCGCGACATGAGCGGCATGGCCCAGACCGCCGGCCTGCTGCAAAACGCCATTGGCGCCGCGCAGGCGGGGGCTGCCGTGGCCGCGCAGAACGCCACGGCCGCCCAGTCCACCGCCGCCAAGCAGCTGACGGATACGCTGCAGATCGCGGCGCAACTCGTGTCCAGCCTGTTCGGCAGAGGTGGCTCAATCGGCGTCTCAAGTTCCGGCGCGGCTTCGCCCACGACCGACGGGATCAGCGACCGGCTGCCCATCAATCCCTCGAACGCCGGTCTGTTGCGGAACTTGGGGGCGGATATGGATCAGCGCGGCATACCGCCGGTTGTGACTGGCGGATCCGGTGGCTCGGATCCGTCGGAATGGGCCAGCTGGCCCGGCACTGCCCCGCCCGAGCCAGGGCCAAGCGCCCCGCCCCTTGTCTCGGCGCCCAGCAACGAATCCCAGATCATCCATGGCAAGCCGAGAATAGCCCCCCGCTCGCCAACGCTTGCCAGCACGACCAGGCGGCTGGTCACGCTGAGCAGCGATGTCAACGGAACCGACGGCACCTCTTCGCCATTGAACGGCCGGCTGGAGATCAATTTCGATCTGCCCGCCGAAGAGACCACCGCCAGCAATGTCTTCGAAGAGCGGACCTATCGCCAGCTGCCCCTGCAGATCAGCGCCGGACGCGGTTCTGCCGTGATCGAACTGCCGGCCGGGCCCTATGTCCTGCGCCCCATCTATGCGCCGACCTCGGATCTTGACCTGGCGGTCCTGCATTCCCTGGGTCTGGGCATGTCCTCGACCGATATCATCGATCTTATCGGTCTGGTCTCCAACAAGATCATGTCCCATGACGTGAACACGCTGAGACGCGGCGACGATATCGTGGTCAAGCCCGATCAGCGCGAGATCCGGTTGCAGTTCGTCGCCACGGTCAGATCGCTTCCGAACATGCAGATGACGCTCAAGCTTGATTCCAATCTCGGCTTCACTACGGGTGTGGATGGAAAACTGAAATTCGACAGCAGCAAGCTCGGGACTTTCGCGGGTAGTCTGGCCGGGATCATTCTGGATGCGAAGACGGCCGCCGGAGTGGCGGCCTTGCTGTCGGCCTTCAGCATCCAGGGAGAGTACACGGGCGGCGTGTCCAGCGGGACTGCGGGCAGCGGCAGCGTCGAACTCAAGATCATCCCCGGCGTGTTAACCGATGCGACGCTGAAGGAGATCTAGGTCTTCTCGATCCATTGCGATTGAACCCCGGACCGGGATCAGCTTTGGCTTTTCAGTCCGGGCACACCGGTGGCGATCTTGCCTCCATGAGAGGTCCGGTCGCCGACCCGCATCACGCCCCGGCCGTTGATACGGACTGCAGTCGAGCGCTTGGCCAGCAGATCGGGGCTGGGCGTGCCGACGGTAAGCGTCCGGCCTGACCGCCCTGCCGCGTGGTGAGAGAGGCGGATAGTGTCCACCAACGATAGTGGACACTATGGTGATGGCGTGGCGCGTCGGACGAAGCGGCTTTGGACGGACGAGGAGAAG
>JAGPGI010000390.1 GCA_018056045.1 Paracoccus sp. (in: a-proteobacteria) | reverse complement strand
GGGCCTGCGCCAGCCATGACCTCGGCGCGGATGGCTGCGGGGTCCTCGGAGCGGGGGTTGTCGTCGGTCACAAAGACCACATCGGCGAATTCGCGGGCAGCCTCGCCCATCAGGGGGCGTTTCAGGCGGTCGCGGTCGCCGCCGGCGCCAAAGACCACGACGATGCGGCCCATGACATGCGGGCGCAGGCTTTGCAGCGCCGAGGCCAGCGCGCCGGGCTTGTGGGAGTAGTCGACAAAGACGGCGGCGCCATTTTCACGCAAGGCAGCCAGCTCCATCCGTCCGCGCACGGTGGTCAGGCCGGGCAGCGTGTCGATGACACGGACCGGCTCGTCGCCCGCCGCCATCACCAGACCGGCGGCGGCCAGCACGTTCTCGGCCTGGAACCCGCCGATCAGCGCCAGACGCACCAGATGCGCCTGTCCGCGCACCGAAAAGCGCAGGTCCTGCCCGGTCGCGTCATAACGCTGGCCAAGGATGCGCAGATCGGCAGCCTCGTCACGGCCGATGGTGGTCAGGGCAAGGCCGCGTTCGCGCGCGATCATCGCCATCTGGCGGCCGCGCGGATCGTCGATATTGATGACCGCCGCCGCGCCCTCATCCAGAATATGGTTGAAAAGCAGTGCCTTGGCGGCGAAATAATCGTCGAAATTCCGGTGATAATCCAGATGGTCCTGGCTGAAATTGGTGAAAGCCCCGGCCTTGAGGCGCACCCCGTCCAGACGGCGCTGGTCAAGACCGTGCGAGCTGGCCTCCATCGCGGCATGGGTGACGCCCGCGGCGGCGGCCTCGGCCAGAATGCGGTGCAGGGTCAGGGGATCGGGGGTCGTATGCGCCAGCTTCGCCTGATAATCGCCCTGCACGCCCATGGTGCCAAGGCTGATCGCCTTGTGCCCCAGCGCCTGCCAGATCTGGCGGGTGAAGCTGGCGACCGAGGTCTTGCCCGAGGTGCCGGTCACGCCGACCATGGTTTCGGGCTGGGCCGCAAACCACAGGGCGGCTGCGCCCGACAGCGCGGCGCGCGGATCCTCGGCCACGACCAGCACCGCATCCGAACCGGCCAGCTCGGCGGCGGCGATCTCGGCGCCCTTGCGGTCGGTCAGGATCGCGCCCGCGCCCTGACGCAGCGCGTATTGGATGAATTCGCCGCCATGGGTCACCGATCCGGGCAGCGCCGCGAACAGATGGCCGGGCTTTACCTGCCGCGAATCGACGGCAATTCCCGTCACCTCGGGGTCGCGCCCCTTGTCCCCTCTTAGCCCCAGAAGGGACAGTCGCATCGCCCGGTCGGTCACGGAACCCTCGTTTCTCAGTTCGAGACGAGCTTTAGCCCATCCGGCAGAGGCCGTTCAACCATCGGCAACTGCGATTCAGTCAACGGGCGCAAGCCCAGCAGCGGCGCGACGCGACGGATCAGCTCGCCCGCGACGGGGGCAGCGGTCGAACCGGCGGTGCGGCTTTCGACGCCGCCCGCACGGGTGACCGAGGGCTCGTCCAGCGTCAGCACCAGCACATATTGCGGATCGCTGGACGGGAAGGCCGAGGCAAAGGTCGCAACCACCTTGTTCTTGTAATAGCCGCCCGTGGGGCGCGGCTTGTCGGCGGTGCCGGTCTTGCCCGCCACCTCATAGCCCGCCACCTCGGAAGAACGCGCGGTGCCGCGCGTCACCACCTGCCGCATCAGCGCCATGGCGGTCTTGGCGGCTTCGGGCGACAGCACCTGTTCGCTGGGCCGCGCGCTGCGGCCATGGACCAGCGTCGGGCGCACGCGCTTGCCGCCATTGGCGATGGTGGCGTAGGCCGCCGCCAGATGCAGCGGGCTGGCCGCCAGACCGTGGCCGAACGAGACCGTCGCCGCCGTCACCGCCGGCCAGCGGGTCGGAACCAGCGGCTTGCCGGTCGGGGCCTCGCTCATCTCGATGGTGGTGGGATCGAAGAAGCCCAGCTTTTGCAGGAAGTCCTTTTGCCGCTCGGGGCCCAGCAACTGCGCGATCCGCACCGTGCCCACGTTCGAGGACTTCACGATGATGTCGGTGACCGACAGTTGCCCGCCGTAATTGTGGAAATCGTTGATCAGGTATTTGCCGATCTTCATCGGGGTCTTGGAATTGATCATCGTCGCCGGGCTGACCAGTTTCAGGTCCAGCGCCTGCGCCACCGGAAAGATCTTGAAGGTCGAGCCAAGCTCGTACTGGCCCTGCACCGCGCGGTTGAACAGCGGGCTGTCCGAAGGGTCGCCCTTGAGCAGCGGCTTGGGACGGTCGTTCGGGTCGAAATCGGGCAGGCTGGCCATGGCGACGATCTCGCCGGTCTTGACCTCCAGCAGGATGCCGGTCGCGCCCTTGGCATTCATCACCTTCATGCCGTTCGACAGCACTTCCTCCATCGCCGCCTGCACGGTCAGGTCCAGCGACAGGACCAGCGGCGCGCCGTCATTCGCCGGATCCCGCAGCCAGTGGTCAAAGGCCTTTTCGACGCCGGCGACACCGATCACCTCGGCGCTGGCGACATCCTCCTTGCCGAAGGTCGAGCCGCCAAGGATATGGCTGGCGATGGTGCCATTGGGGTAAAGCCGCATCTCGCGCGGGCCGAACAGCAGCCCCGGCTCGCCAATGTCATGAACGGCCTGCATCTGTTCGGGCGAGAGCTTCTTCTTGATCCAGACAAAGCTGCGCTTGCCGGAAAAGTCCTTTTCCAGCCGCGCGACATCCAGATCGGGAAAGATTTTCGCAAGCTTGCGCGCCGCGCCCTCGGGGTCGACCATCTGGCGGGGATGGGCGTAAAGCGAATGCGTCAGCAGGTTGGTGGCCAGCACCCGACCCTGACGGTCGGTGATATCGGCGCGCTGCGAGATGATCTGCGCGCCCGTGGTCTGCGCGCGCGGCTCGCTTGGTTGGCTCGAGGCCAGCACCGCCATCTTGGTGCCCACCGTGCCAAAGGCCAGCATGAAGCCCATCGCCATGAAGAATAGCCGGCTGCGGGCGCTGCTGCGCGCCTTTTCCTGAATCTCGGCATGCCGCTGGGCGCGGTTCTCGGCCTCGATCTCGTCGGGATTTTCGCCCTTTTCGCGGGCGCGAAGGATGCGGGCCAGCGGGCGCAGGGGGGTGCGGATCATGGCGTGCTCTCCTGTGGGCGGCGGGGCGGATACCAGGCGGGGCGTTCAACGGACATGTCGTCAGTTCCGGGGGCGGCGGGGGCGGCCTGCGGGCTGGGAAAGGTCACCTGCCCCACATCGACGAACTGGTCAGCCCCAAAG
>JAGPGI010000389.1 GCA_018056045.1 Paracoccus sp. (in: a-proteobacteria) | reverse complement strand
CCGATCAGGGCGCGGAAGCGGTTGGGGTTTTTCCAGTCGAAATCGGGACGCGCGGCCAGATCCCGGGCACGCGCCACCGCCTTTTCCGGGGCGGCGCGCAGGGGCTGGACCATGAACCACTTGTCCATGACCAGCCGGTTCTGGCTGAACTCGGCGGCGAAATCCGCCAGCGCGTCCTTGTCGCGGCCAGTGGCGATCAACTGCTCCAATGCGCCCTGGCGCTCGGTCATGTTGGTCGCGCTTTTGTAAAGCGCCTCGGCCCGGGCGCCCCCATCGAGCCGGCTCAGATAGGCAAGGCAAGCCAGACGCAGGCTGCGCCGCGCGGCGCCCTCGGCGTCCGGGCGATAGTCGCCGGTCTGGGCCATCGCGTCGTAGAGCCGCGCCAGCGCGCGCTCATGCGTGGTCGCGATGTCGAGCATCAGCGCCCGGCGCGCGGCATGGATGGCGTCGGGGTCGGGAATGGCTCCCCGGGCGGCGATGGTGGTGGCGACCTCTTCCTCGCCGGGCAGCGCGAGGCAGAGCGCGGCAAAGGCGGGATCACCCTCGGCATCGGCCAGCACGCCGGCAAGGGCGCGGTTGAACTCCTCGCCGTCATCGCCACCACGCGCAACCGAGATCAGTCCGTCCAGCGCCAGATCGTGACCGGCCTGCCAGCGCGCATATGGGTCGGTGTCATGGGCCAGCAGCAAGGCCTGCTCCGTCGCGCAGATTTCGCGCGAGACCGTTACCGGCGCCGAAAAGCCGCGCAGAAGCGACACGACCGGGCGCGCGCCAAGCCCGTCGAAGCTGAAGCTTTGCGACGCTTCGGTCATTTCCAGAACCGCTGTCGGCAGCACTTCGTCGCCATTCGGACCGATCAGGCCAAGCGCGATCGGGATGACGCGGGCGGGCTTGTCGGCCTGTCCGGGCGTCGGCGGGGTCTGCTGAAGGAAGTTCAGCGTCAACCGGCCATCGGCCCAGTCCTCGGACAGGGTCAGGCGCGGGGTGCCGGCGTCGGTATACCAGCGCTTGAACTGGGACAGGTCGCGCCCCGTGGCGTCCTGGAATACGGCGATCCAGTCCTCGATCGTGCAGGCCTGACCGTCATGGCGGTCGAAATAGAGATCCAGCGCCGCGCGATACCCCTCGTCCCCGACCAGCCGCTTCAGCATGCCGATGACCTCGGCGCCCTTTTCATAGACGGTCGCGGTGTAGAAATTGTTGATTTCCTGATAGTGATCGGGGCGCGGCGGATGCGCGAGCGGCCCCGCATCCTCGCGGAACTGGCGGGCGCGCAGGGTCTGGACGTCACGGATGCGCTTGACGGCGGCCGAGCGCATGTCGCTGGTGAACTGCTGGTCGCGGAACACCGTCAGCCCCTCTTTCAGGCAGAGCTGAAACCAGTCGCGGCAGGTGATGCGGTTGCCGGTCCAGTTGTGGAAATATTCATGGCCGATGACCGCCTCGATGCGTTCGTAATCGTCATCCGTCGCGGTCTCGGCTGTGGCCAGGACCAGCTTGGAGTTGAAGATGTTCAGCCCCTTGTTCTCCATCGCGCCCATGTTGAAATCATCGACGGCGACGATGTTGAACACGTCCAGATCGTATTCGCGGCCGTAAACATCCTCGTCCCATTTCATCGAACGGATCAGCGATTCCATCGCATAGCCGGCGCGCCCCTCGTCGCCCGGGCGCACCCAGACATTCAGCGCCACCTTGCGCCCCGACATGGTGGTGAAGCTGTCGGAAATCGCCCTGAGGTCGCCTGCGACCAGCGCGAACAGATAGGCGGGCTTTTTCCACGGATCCTGCCAGACGGCGCGACCCGGGCCCTCGCTGACGGGGTTGCCGTTCGACAGCAGCACCGGCATGTCGGAATTGATCGTCACCTGAAACGGCGCCATCACGTCCGGGCGGTCGGGATACCAGGTGATGTGGCGAAAGCCCTCGGCCTCGCATTGGGTGCAGAACATGCCGCCGGAAAGATAGAGCCCCTCCAGCGCGGTATTGGCCTCGGGGTCGATTTCGACCTCGGCGGCAAAGGTGAAGCTCTCGGGCAGGTCGGCGGCGGGAATGACCAGGCGCCCGGCATTTTCGCGGATCAGGTCCAGGGGCAGGGGGCGCCCGTCGATGGTCAGGGACAGCGTGCGCAGCCCCTCGCCGTCCAGCACCAGATCACCCGGCCCCTGTCGGCGGAAATCTATTTGCGAGCGCACGCGCGTGGTCTTGGGCGCAAGGTCGAATTCCAACCGCGTTTGCGTGATTTCAAACGGATAGGGCTGCCAATCGGCAAGATATTGCGTCACTGTCATTGGCATCACTCGCAGCATGAAAAATTTGGTCGCACGGGGAACTTGTGCGGAACCCAAGTGTTAGACGCAGGACAGGCAGGTCGCAAGCCGGGGTTTGCGATCAGTATTCGTCCAAGCGCAACGTGCTGATATCAAATAAGAAGGAACGGCAAATGGCCAATTATGACCCGAACGATCCCCGTCGCACGGACGCGGCTGACCCCCATCGCCCCGCCACCCCCGAGACCTATGTCGAGCCGGTCGAGCGCCGCGCCTCGCCGCTGCCGCTGATCATCGGGATCCTGCTGGCGCTGGCGATTGCCTATTTCGTGCTGCAGTATTTCATGGGTCGTGACGAGGCGGCGACCACCACCAGCGAAGAGCCGGCGGTCACAACCACCGCGCCCGCCGAGACCACCACCGCGCCGGCCACGACGACCGAGGCGCCTGCGGCCACGACCGAAGCGCCGGCCGCCACCACCGAGACCCCGGCCGCCGAGGTTGAAAGCGCCGTCGAGGGTGCCGCGACCGCGGTTCAGGAGGCTGCCGGTGCCGCTGCCAGTGATGCCGCCGCCGCCGCCGACAGCGCCGTGACCGCCACCGAAAACGCCGCGGAAGCTGCCGGTGCCGCCGCCACCGATGCTGCCCAGACTGCCGCTGACACCGCTGCCGAAATGGCGGATGACGCAGCCAAAGCTGCCAGCGAAGCCGCCACCGCCGCCGAAAATGCCGCCAAAAGCGCGGTCGATGCTGCCGGTGCAGCCGCCGAGAACGCCGAGCAGGCGCTGGAAAGCGCGATCACCGTCGAGGAAACCCCGGCCCCCGCAGCGACGACTCCGCCCGCGACCAACTGACTGGACGCGTTCGTCTCGCGTCATACCGTTTTGCCGCCGTCCGGTCTCCGGGCGGCGGATTATTTTGAATCTCTCATCCATTCCGAACTCCGGATTTCTGGAGGATCACGCCGGTTGAAACGTGCCGGGCTTTGGCATACCA
>JAGPGI010000057.1 GCA_018056045.1 Paracoccus sp. (in: a-proteobacteria) | reverse complement strand
AATGGTCATGGGTAAAGACCGTGCGCATGGTGCGGTCGATGGCCTTGCCGTTTTCATCCAGCGACAGGATCGGATCGGCGAACCAGCGCTGGGTCGTGGTCTGGAACCATTCGGGATGGGCGCTGCGTTTTTCGCGCCAGATGCGGTGTTCCTTGTAGGCCGAGGTCTGGCAGCGCGCATCGGGCCGGTCCGAGGTGCAGATCCGCGTCGCGATCTCATCGGGGGCAAAGGTGCCGTCCTCATAATTCCAGCCATTCCCCGACCCGTCCGAGGCGGTCACGTCGAATTTCACCAGATGGATATGCTGGCCGATCGTGTCGGTCGGCGTCCGGACCTGGAAATCGTCGAGTTCGAGTTCCTTGGGCAGTTCATTGGTATGGCGGAATTCGATGCATTCGCCCGAAAGCGCGCGGAAAAAGAACGGCTCCTCGCTGTCGCTGATCAGCGGCGAGATCAGCCCCGGCCCGGTCTTGAAGCGGTCCGAGTCAAAGCTCAGCACATTGATGCGCGCCTGCGGGTCATGCCAGCCGGCGCGGTTCACGATCATGTCGAGCTGCACCGCCGAGGCCTCATAGCGCCGGAACCCGGCCACTCGGTCATCGCGGATCAGCGGCGTTTCCAGCCATGGCGTCAGCGGATCGGGGCCGGGCGTGGCCGCCGGATCGTCCTGCCAGCGCCCGCAAGGATCGGCAAAGGGCGCGCCGGGGCGCGGCGCCGCGCCATTGACGTAAAACACCGCCTCGCGCGCGGGTTCGGATGCGGGCGCAGATGTCGGGGTTCCGGCCAGCGTGGTCGCGTAGCCGCCCTTGGCAAAGCCGGCGACCTCGGTGCCATCGGCCTGTTGCAGCCGCAGATCGCCCGCCCCGGCATCGGGGCGATAGAGCTTGCCGTTATGGTGATAGCCCATGGCGGCGCGTTCCAGCCGCTCGCCATAGGGGTTCAGACGGGTGATCTCGGACTTGATCAGATGCCCGCTCAGGTCGCCAAGGGCAAAGGCCTTGGCAATGACCTGCCGCATCAGCATGACCTGCTTGTCGTCGCTCAGCGCCTCGAATTCTTTGCTGTCGTCGACGGCTTTGGGCAGCTTGCTGCCGAATTCGCGCTCTGATCCGGTGGTGATGACATGCCGGTTCAGCCCGCCATCCAGCCATTCGCCCGCCGCCCTATAGGTTCCGCTGACCGCGCCCGCGTCGCGCGTGTCGCTGACGGCGCTGTTGGCGGCCGGCGCACCCAGATTGCGGGCGATATCCAGCGGCGCCTGTGGCGGGCGGTGGCCCGGCTCGGCGGCGATATAGAACGGATAGCCCGGCATCGGCGTTGTCGCCTCGGGCTTCAGCGCCATGCCGTCGGCGGTCAGGTCGGCGGGGGTGGCATAGGTCGGGGCCAGCGGCAGCGGCTCTCCGGGCAGGGGGACCAGCGCCGGGATCGGCGTGCCCTGCTGTTCGTCATGCCACAGCCCGGTCAGGCGGTCGATGCTGCCCGCGCGCCGGTCGGGGCGCAGCGTGGCGGGGGTGAATTCGGTCGAAAGCCCGGCATGGGACTGGCCGTCCGGCAATAGCCGCGTTCCGTCCTCGAGCACGTCATGGACGCGCCACAGCGCCCACATGCCTTGGGCGAAATGCGGGTAGAGATGGCAGTGAAAGATCGAATCCCCCACCGTGCGGTTGCGGTTCCCCGAGCCCTGACTGTCCCACCAGCCGCCCTTGCCCTTGCCATCCGGGCCGCGCTGGCCGCCGTGATAGATGTTATAGGTAAAGCCCTGCTGCGGCGCGACCGTCTGGCTGTCCAGATACGAGCCCCGGTTGGGGTCGTTGCCCGCAAACCATTGATGCGCATGCAGGTGAAAGACATGGGTTTCCTTGGGGCCGGCATGGAAGTTGCGAAACACCACCGGGTCGTTCAGATAGGAATGATGCACGTTCGAGGGATCGTCCGGATACCATTCCAGAAGCGCCGGATCGCCATTCGCCCATGAGGTCAGGAAGAACTCTTCATAGAGGCATTCCATGCAATCGTCAGCCGGCCCGATGCCCTTGCGATTGGCCAGAAGCAGCGATCCCATCCCCGAGGCGCCGTAATTGATCGCAAAGCCGTCCTTGACCCCGGCAAGCTGCCCGAGCTGGCCCAGTTCGCGAAAGTTCCTGGTGTAGAAGGTCTTCAGCTCGTCATGGAAAAACACCGAAAACTCGCGAAAGGCGCCGTATTCTGGCTCGGTCGTGATGTTTCCGGGGGCCTGTTCGCGGGTCTGCGGGCCGCAGGCGGCGCCGGGCATGGTCTTGTCGCACCAGATGATGGCGTTCAGGTCGGAATGGACCAGTTCAAGCAGGTCGACCTGCGGGGCATCGGCGGCCCTGTCCGGTTGCGCGCCCGGTAGCGGCCGGGCCATGTTCAGGATCGGCGTGCCATTGTCGTCCATGCCCTCGTAATCGGGCGAGGCGGCGCGGGTATGTTCGGGCACCGTGCCAGTGGCGGGCCAGACCCTGTTCAGCGCGCCCTGAGTGACCTGACTGCGATACCAGCGCGAACCGGGGCGTTCGGCCATGATGGCGCCGAACAGCCCATGCACCAGCGAGCCGCCATTGCCCTCGCCCCCGGCTGGCGCGGCCAGCGAGGCAAAGAAATAGGTGCCCTCCTGTTCGATGCGGTAGCGGCAATGGAAATCGGCGTCGGGCGCGACCGCGCCAGTGCCGAAACAGGCGGGGTGGGGGGCGTTCTCGCCGGGCATCGGCAAGGGCGCCAGACCCTGGGCCACGAAATTGACAAGGCGGGTGTTTGGCCAGTCCGGCGCATGGATGGGTTCGGCGGCGGCTTCGGCATGATCGCCGGTCGGGGGGCCGCAATCCACCTCATCATGGTCCAGAAGCGCGGCTTCGCCCCGGGCCAGATCAGAGGTCGCTTCCTCGCGGCCATTATCGGCGGTGGGGCTGGTGTTCTTGCAGATATTTTTCGAAAAATCAGGGCTTTGCGTGGGAGCTAGCAGGTTCCTGACATGCACGACCAGCGTGTCGCCGACATTGGTGCGCAGGGTCATCGGGCGCGGCCGCTTGCAATCGCGCAGCCGCACATTGCCCGCCGACAGGGCGACACCTGCCGCCCGCGTCTCGGTGCCAAGAAGCGCGCCGCATTGCGCCGCCGTCAAGGGCTCGGTCAGCGACAGATCGACAAGGCCATCGGCCGCCGCCAAGGGCGGCAGGGGCGCGATGTCGCGGTTCAGCGCAAAGATCATGCCGAAGGGGTTGAATGAGCCAAAGCGGTTATAAACCAGCGTCTGGTCCAGCGCCGCGATATCGGCGCAGACGACGCGGCCGCTGGCCTGTTCCGCACCGACCGCGGCGCAGGTGGCGGCGAAATCTTCGGTTTCAGTTCCGGGTGCGGCCTCATCCTTCCCGGCCGCAGCCAGTGATGCCGTCGCCAGAATCGCGGCACCGAGAAACGTCGTAACAACAACAAAAATCCGGCCCGGCATGGCAGCCTCCGTGTTCAGCATCTGTCAGAATGCGTCAGGCAGGACGTCGTGTGAGCGGGGGGGCGGCCAAGGCAGGATGGATTCGACCCCGGTCTCAGGCTATCATAATTTGGATGATTTCCTAGATATTATATGTTTCTGGGTGACAACGATGATCGGGAACACCGCCGAAGTCCGTCATTTGAGATCCCTGATGGCCGGTCATTCCTCGGAGCTTTCGGCGCCGGGACGGGTGGGGTCGATCATTCTGCCGCAGCGTCCGGCGACGCTGCTTGCCGGTGACCGGCTGCCCGATGCCGACCCGCCCGAGGGTTTTGGCGATCAGGAATTCGCGCGACTGCAGGATCTGGTCGCCCGGATCGCGCCCTCGGTCGGGGTGATCGAGATCGACGAGGGGGGCTGGCGCAAGTTCGCCACTTGTTTCCGGGTCAGCACCGATCCGCGCCGGGTGGCGACGGCGCGCCATGTGCTGCATGCGGTGCTTGAAACGGATGTGGGCATTGAATGCCGCCCCGATGCGCTGCCCGAGGTCGCCCCGCCCGCGACCGGATGTCGCCCGGCCCGTGTCCGCTTCGAGACCCCGGGAGGCGCCGACGAGGTGATCGACATCGAGGCGATCGAATGGCCGCATGACCGGCTGGATCTGCTGCTGTTGCGGCTTGCCAAAGGATCGAGCCGGCCGGCGCTGGATCTCGCGCCGCCCGGCACCGACGATCCCGCGCCGGGCAATGCGGTCTGCGTCATCGGCTATCCGATGAAGATGCCCGCCGATCCCGAGCGGGGCAGTTTCGCCGCGCTGTTCGATCCCGCCGAGCTTGAGCGCAAGCGGGCCTCGCCGGGCCGCATCACCACGCGGCAGACCGGCGATCCGGCGGCGGTGATCCGCCATGACGCGACGACGCTGGGGGGCAACTCTGGCTCGCCGGTCGTGGCGCTGGAGAGCGGCATGGTGATCGGCCTGCATTACTTTGGCGGCTCGGGCGAGACCGATCCGAACCATGCCGTGCTGTTGCCGGCGGCGCTGACCGAGGCCGAACTGTTCCGGCGCATGGGCGACGGCTCGGACCCGGCCGGCCCGGTATCTGCACCGGCCGCGCCGCGCCGGCCGGTCTGGCAATACGGCCGGCAGTTGAGCGCGCTGCATGCCGGGGGGGCCGAGGCCGCCGCCAATGTTCCGCCGGCGCTGGCCATCTCGGAGGCGGTGGCGGCCGACCGCTTCGACCGCCGCGACCGGTTCTACCGTGCCTCGCTGGCGCTGCCGCAGGGGGCAAACAGGCCGGCGATGCCGGATGCCGGGGATATCGAGACCCAGCTTGACCCGTTCAGTTGCACCGGCTTTGCGCTGGCGGCGGTGATCGACATGCAGTTGCGCGCCCGTGCCCGGCGCGGCGAGGTGCCGCCCCGCGCCAGCCCGGCGATGATCTATGGCCTTGCCACCCGCCATGACGAATTCGTCGATGACCTGCCCGGCGGCTCGTCCCTGCGCGGGGCCATCAAGGGCTTTTTCCATTACGGCGTCTGCACCGTCGATAAAGGTCCCTATCACGGCCATGACCCGGCATGGCATCTGAGCATCGAGGCCGCGAAAGAGGCCCGCAACATCACGCTGGGCGCCTATTACCGGCTGCATCCGGTGCTGACCGATTATCAGTCCGCCCTGCATGAGGCGGGGGCGATTCTGGTCTCGGCGCGGCTGCATCCGGGCTGGGTGCGCGGGCGGCGTCCGGTCGGGACCATCCCCCTCAAGCCCGGAGGGCGGGGCGCGCATGCCTTCGTGATCCTGGACTATGACGATCGCGGCTTCATCATCCAGAACTCATGGGGGCCGGATTGGGGGAAATGGAAGAAGCGCGCGGGCATGGCGCGCTGGACCTATGCCGACTGGGCCGAGAATGTCATCGACGCCTGGGTGATCAGGCTGGCGCCGCCCTCGCCAGCGGCCTTTGATCTGCAAGTGCGCCAGCCCGCCGCGACCACCGGCGAGGCGCCCGGCCTGCCGCCCGGCTATGCCCGGCTGCGCGATGCCCGCCGCTCGGCGCTGATCGGGCACACGATCCATGCCGAAAGCACCGATCTGCGTGGCGACAGCCGGCTGGGGCTGGGGCCGCAGGCGATCCGCGAAACCGCGCTGCATCTGGCGTCAGAGAGCAGCTGGAAGAAATATCCCGCGCTGGCGCTGATCTTTCACGACCCCACCACCGATGCCGAACTGGTGGCGCGGCTGGCGGCGCATATGATCGAGCCGCTCAAGGACAATGGCATCTACCCGATGCATATCCATTACGGCGCCGATGAGATGCGCTCGCTGATGGTGCGCATGCGCTATGAGGCGGAACTGGCGGTGGCGCGCGCTCAGGGTTCGGGCGAGCGGCTGAACGGCTATCTGGATCGCCGTGCCCGTGCCGTGGCCGAACCGCTGTTCCGGGCATGGCTGGCCGGCTGCACCCGCGCCACCGAACCGGGCGGCGGGCTGTGGCGGGCGCTGGCCGGGCTGGGGCTTGAGGCCGGCACGCGCGGCGGCGGCGGCGCGGATGACGGCGCGGACGACGGCGGGCGCGATGGCGAGGCAGGGGGCGGTCAGGCGCGGGAACTGCATCTGCTGTCGGTGGGGGCAGGCTGGTTTCCGACCCGCGCCTTTCTGGAGACGCGCGAGGCCATGGGCTTTGGCCCCTGCACCTCGCTGGGCATGGTCGCGGCGCCTGACGATGCCGACCCGCCGCTGGGCGCCGGCACGCGGTTGCGCCGCTGGCAGCTTTCGGCCGGGGCGGCTGCGGATCGCGCCATGCCGGGCTATGACGGCGAATGGTGTGATTTTCTGGCGCGGCTGTCGCGCGCGGGCGCCGGGCCAAGGCTGCGCGGCGAGGGCGGCATCGGCACCGAGCTGGGGGCGGCGGTGACGGATGCGCAGTTGCTGAATTCGGTGCTGGCGCATATGCTGGGGCGCAGGCCTGCCAAGACCCGCAGCTTTTACTAGCAGGGGACATCTGTTTGGAAATAACGGCCAGAAGCCGCCTCCAGAGAATGCAAGCCCCCACATCGATCAGCGGACCGATGCGAGATGCATGCTGCGGCTTTCAACCCCAGATTGTGACAATTCCAAGACACAAGGGGCCTGCCGACCTGTGGGGGCTTGTCCTCGCTAACCCCGCAATGGTTAAAACCGTAATACAAATTACCCTAATGCGAATCCGGTTAGCATGGGTCGGGCTTGCTCACAAGCGGAGAATCGCCGATGGAACGCCGTGATCGCGATGCCCGGGCCCGGGAAATCGAGGTGGCCGCCTATATTCTTCTGGAAGAGCAGGCGTTTGCCCGAGTGGGCATGCAGGCGATCGCGCGCGCTGCGCGTGCCTCGAATCAGACGCTCTATCGCTGGTATGGGGACAAGATCGGGCTTTTCCGGGCGCTGATCGTGCGCAATGCCGCGCAGGTCAGGGAGGTGCTGGAGGATGCGCAGGCTCATGGCGTGTGCGGCTGCGCGCTGCTGCGCGTGATCGGGCCGGCGCTTTTGGGCATGCTGCTGGGCGAGCGGGCGGCGGCGCTCAACCGGGCTGCGGCGGCGGATACCAGCGGGGTTCTGGGACACGCGCTGGCCGAGCTGGGACGCAATGCCTTCGTGCCGCGCATCGGCCAGATCATGGCTGAGGCGCAGGCGGCGGGCGAACTGGCAGAGCAGCGCGACGGTGCCTGCGTCGCGCCCGACGAACTGGCCGAGATGTGGCTGGCGCTGCTGATTGGCGATCTGCAGGCGCGCCGGGTCATCGGCGCCATCGCGCCGCTTGGCGCCGATGAGGTTGCCCGCCGCAGCGAAGTGGCGCTGGATTGCCTGACCCGGCTCTACCCGCCGCAAGGCTGAACTGCGCCCGTTCACGATGATGCATGATATGGCTCATGCGGGGGGCACTTGCCCTTGCGGCGCAGGACGAAAGGCGTAACCTGCCCCTGAAGGAGATGCCACATGCCCGTCAAGAACCGTTTCGCCGAATTGCTGCCCGAGATCACCGCCTGGCGGCGGGATTTCCACCAGAACCCCGAACTCGACTACAACGTCCATCGCACGGCCGGAAAGGTCGCCGAACTGCTGCGTGGCTTTGGCGTCGACGATGTTACCGAGGGGGTCGGACGCAGCGGTGTGGTCGGCGTGATCCGGGGCCGCAGTGACAGCAAGGGCCGGGTGATCGGCCTGCGCGCCGACATGGATGCGCTGCCCATCCGCGAGCAGACCGGCGCCGAATATGCCTCGAATGTTCCGGGGGTTATGCATGCCTGCGGGCATGACGGCCATACCGCCATGCTGCTGGGCGCGGCGAAGTATCTGGCCGAGACGCGGAATTTCGACGGCACCGCCGTGGTCATCTTCCAGCCGGCCGAGGAGGGCGGCGCGGGAGGTCTGGCCATGGTCAAGGATGGTCTGGTGGATCGCTGGGGCATTCAGGAATTCTACGGCATGCATAACATGCCCGGCTATCCGACCGGCAGCTTTGCCATCCGCGAAGGCGCGATGATGGCCGCCGCCGATACGATCGAGATCGTGGTGACCGGCAAGGGCGGTCATGCCGCCAAGCCGCATGAGGCCATCGACACCGCGCTGGTCGCGGCGCAGATCATCGTGGCGCTGCAATCGCTCGTCTCGCGCAATGTCGATCCGCTGAAAAGCGCGGTGGTGTCGATCTGCGTGGTCGAGACGGATTCGACCGCGCATAACGTCATCCCGCAGGTGGTCAAGCTGAAGGGCACCGCCCGCAGCCTTGACCCCGAGGTGCGGGACCAGCTTGAGGATGGCGTCCAGCGCGTCGCCACCAATATCGCCGCAGCCTTTGGCGCCCGGGCCGAGGTGAAATATGATCGCGGCTATCCGGTGACGATGAACCATCCCGAGGCGACCGCCCATGCCGCCGAAGTGGCCCGCAGCATCGCCGGCGACGTCAATACCGAGATGGCGCCGATGATGGGCGGCGAGGATTTCAGCTATATGCTGCTGGAGCGTCCCGGCGCCTATATCTTTGTCGGCAATGGCGATACCGCCATGGTCCATCACCCGTCCTATGATTTCGACGATGATGCGATCCCGGCCGGGTCGAGCTGGTATGCGGGCATGGCCGAAGCGCGGATGCCGGTTGCGGGCTGAGCGTCGGGGGCTTCGCGCCCCCGGAGACCCCCGCGGGATATTTGGGCATGAAAGAAGGGGGCCGTTTCGGGCCCCCTTTGTCGTTGTCGAGATCATGCGCCTTAGAAGTGGATGGCGCGGCCATAGGCCGAAAGCGTCGCCTCGTGCATCATTTCACTGAGCGTGGGATGCGGGAAGACCGTCTCCATCAGCTCGGCCTCGGTGGTTTCCAGCGTGCGGCCGACGACATAGCCCTGGATCAGCTCGGTCACCTCGGCGCCGACCATATGGGCGCCCAGAAGCTCGCCGGTCTTGGCGTCGAAGACGGTTTTCACCAGCCCTTCGGGTTCGCCAAGCGCGATGGCCTTGCCATTGCCGATGAAGGGGAAGCGGCCGACCTTGACCTCATAGCCCGCGGCCTTGGCTTTTTCCTCGGTCAGGCCGACCGAGGCCACCTGCGGGTTGCAATAGGTGCAGCCCGGAATCGAGTTCGGCTTGATCGGATGCGGGTGGCCGCCGGCGATCAGTTCCGCCACCATAACGCCTTCATGGCTGGCCTTGTGGGCAAGCCAGGGCGCGCCCGCCACGTCGCCGATGGCATAGAGCCCCTCGACGCCGGTGCGGCAATATTCGTCGGTCACGACATGGGTGCGGTCGATCTTGGCGCCCAGCTTTTCGAGGCCGAGGTTTTCGACATTGCCGACGATGCCGACGGCCGAGATGACCGTGTCGAATTCCTGCGTCTCGGTCTTGCCGCCGCTCTCGATGGTGGCGATGACCTTGTCGGCCTTGCGGTCAAGCGACTTGACCGTGGCCTTTTCCATGATCTTCATGCCCTGCTTGATGAACTGCTTCTTGGCGAGGGCCGAGATTTCAGCGTCTTCGACCGGCAGCACGCGGTCCATCACCTCGACCACCGTGGTATCGGCCCCGAGCGTGTTGAAGAAGCTGGCGAATTCGATGCCGATGGCGCCCGAGCCGATGACCAGGAGTTTCTTGGGCATATGCGAGGGAACCAGCGCGTGCTTGTAGCTCCAGACCCGTTTGCCATCGGCCTCGAGCCCGGGCAGGTCGCGGGCGCGGGCGCCGGTCGCCAGCACGATGTTCTTGGCGGTGACTTCCTCGGTGCCCTTGTCGGTCTTGACGCTGATCTTGCCCGGCGCGGTCAGCGTGGCCTCGCCCATGATGACGGTGACCTTGTTCTTTTTCAGCAGGTGGCCGACGCCGCCCGCAAGCTGCTTGGCCACGCCGCGCGAACGCTGCACCACCGCATCGAGGTCATAGCCGGCCTTTTCGACCGACAGCCCGAACTCCTTGGCGCGGTGCATGAGGTGGAACACCTCGGCCGAGCGCAGCAGCGCCTTGGTCGGGATGCAGCCCCAGTTCAGGCAGATGCCGCCCAGATGCTCACGCTCGATACAGGCGACCTTGAGGCCGAGCTGGGCACCGCGGATGGCGCAAACATAGCCTCCCGGGCCGGAACCGATCACCACCATGTCGAAGGACTGCGCCATGGAATTCCCCCTCTTGAAAAAGATAGTTCAGCGTTAAATCATTTGCGTGACGTCATCAAGCGACAGCTTGCCCGAGGCCAGCGCGCCATAGCCGCCCGCCTCCATCACGCGGGTTTCCGCCTGTGTGGGCTGGCGTCCCAGCGCTTCGTTGCGCCAGGGAAAGCGGCCGAAACAGGCGATGGTGTCGCGGTGCAGCTTGGCATGATAGAGGTTCTCGCCCGGCATATTGGCAGTGAAAAGCTCGACGCAGCGCTGCTGGTCGGCGAGGTCTTCGGAATGCTCGAAGGGCATGTAGAAGAACTGCCGTGCGGGCGGATCGATCTGGCGGTCAAAGCCCGCGGCGATGGCGCCGTCGGCGATATGGCGGGCCAGCGCATCGGTGGCGAAGGCACGCGCATCGTCCCGGAACATGTTGCGCGGGAACTGGTCGGTCAGGATCAGCGCAGCCAGCGCCCCCTGAGCCGTGCCGGCCCAGGCGGGGGCCAGCGCGGCGGCGTTTTCCCAGGTCGCCATGAAGCGGTCGCGGATGGTCTGGTCCAGCGCGGGCGTGCCGTCATACCAGCCCTTTTCCCCGACCTCATCGAGCCAAAAGCGGTTTACCTCGTCCGGTGTCGCAAACATCGCGCCCCCCTTTTCGTCATGGGGGATGGG
>JAGPGI010000388.1 GCA_018056045.1 Paracoccus sp. (in: a-proteobacteria) | reverse complement strand
TGATCCTTGAGGATCGCCGAAATCTCGGCAGCCTGGATTCCCATTATCCGACCTCTTTCATGACATTCTGCAGGGAGGCGAGCTTCGATTTGATCGAGCTGTCGATCATCTGCGAGCCCAGTTTGACGATCATGCCGCCGATGAGACTTTCATCGACGCGCGCGTTCAGTTTGACTTTCTTGCCCGATTTGGCGGCCAGCGTTTCGGCCAGACGGGCTTTCTGATCATCGCTCAGCGCGGCGGCGCTGACGACATCGGCGGTGACTTCGCCGCGCGCATCGGCGATCAGCCCGCGCAGCTTGGTCACGAATTGCGGCAGGGTGAACAGCCGGCGATTGCGGGCGAGCAGGCGCAGCGTGTTCGTCAGCTCGGCCGAAAGACCCATTTTCCCAGCCAGAGCGCCGATGGCGGCCTCCTGATGCTGGCGGTCGTAAAGCGGCGAGGTGGTCAGATCACGCAGGTCGGCGCTGCCCTCATAGGCCTGGGCCAGTTCGTCGATCTGGGTCGAAAGGGCGTCGATTCCGCCCGAATCCTTTACCAGATCGAACAAGGCCTGCGCATAACGCCCGGCGATGTCAGCGGAAATCGAAGCGGAATTGGCCACGGTCATCCTTCCGTTTAGCACAAGCTCCACGGCGGGCCGGCGGCCAGCCGGTCAGTCGCGGAGCGCGGGTCACATGGATCGGCCCTGGCGCTAGCTGGAACCTCCCCGAAATCTGCGGCGTCTCTAGCAGGTGGAATTGGCTGCCGCAACCGCCTTGAACACGGAAAAGCGAGTAGGGATCGTCATTCCGGCCCTCTCGAAACCGTTTGCGCGCGAAGTCGCGGAAGGCAGCGTCCCAAGCCCCCCTGCCCGCACAGCCTGTGGTTGTAGATTCGCGGTGACAGGCGAAGGCGCCCTGAAATCAGCGGCTTGCCCTTCAAAGCGGGTCGCGCGCAGTCCGCCCGGCACGCTGGCCGGCCGGTTGCGGGCGCGACATGCCCCCCAGCACATCGAGCGGGCTGGGCACCCGCACCCGCTGCCCCCGCCCCACCGGCGCCTGAACCTGCTTGCTGAATTCGGTCAGCACCACACCCGCGACCAGAACCTGACTGATGCGCGCGCCCGTGCGCTCCCACATCTGCGCGCTCTTCAACCAGAAACGCCGGTCCGAGGGCGGGATATAGAGCGCCGCGCCGGTCCGTTCGGTGACGAATCCCGCCTCGCGCGCCTGCGCCTCAAGCTGGCTGGCGGTAAAGCTGCGGCCAAAGCCAAAGGGCGTCGCGTCCGAGCGCGCCCAAAGACCGGCGCGGTTCGGCACCATGACCAGCATCCGCCCCCCCGGCCCCAGCACGCGCAACGCCTCCTCCATCAGCGCGGCGGGATGGTCGGCGGTCTCAAGCGCGTGCAACAGGACCAACCGGTCGACGCTACCCGTGTCCAGGGGCCATGCCGTCTCCTCGCACAGGACCGAGCAGTTGGGCATGCCGGCGGGCCAGGCCATGACGCCCTGCGGCCCCGGCATCAGCGCGGTCACCCGCCGCACCCGCGCCAGATAGGGCCGCAGCAAGGGCGCCGCGAAACCATAGCCCGCGACCGTCATGCCCTGCAGCTGCTCGGGCGGCCAGATCGCGGTCAGGCGGTCGCGCAGCACCTTTTGCACCACGCGCCCCAGCGCCCGGGTGTAGTAAAACTTGCGCAGCTCATAAACGTCGTGATGCATTGCGCCTCCGCCATTGCCGGCCCAGACTGCGGCAAAGCAAGGAGTTTGCCAATGCCGCTGGAGCTTGTCCCCGTCCGATGCCTGACCGACAATTATGCTTGGCTTTTGCATGGCAACGGCCGGACCGCGCTGATCGACGCCCCCGAGGCCGCCCCGATTCTGGCCGAACTGGCCGCGCGCGGCTGGTCGCTGGACCTGATCGCGCTGACCCATCATCATTCAGACCACATTCAGGCGGTTCCGGATCTGGTGGCGATGACCGGGGCAAAGGTGATGGGGAATGCGCTGGACGCGGATCGCCTGCCGCCTCTGGATATTCCCGTCCGCCCCGGCGAGACGGTCGATATCTGCGCCGAGCCGGCCGCGGTCATCGACGTCTCGGGCCATACCGTCGGCCATGTCGCCTACTACCTGCCGCAATCCGCCATGGCCTTCACCGCCGACAGCCTGATGGCCCTGGGATGCGGTCGCCTGTTTGAGGGCGATGCCCCCATGATGTGGCAAAGCCTCTCGCGCCTGAACGCCCTGCCCGCCGAGACGCTGATCTGTTCGGGCCATGATTATTGCCGCGGCAATGGCGCATTCGCCCTGTCGGTCGATCCCGAAAACACCGCCCTCAAGACCCGTCTGAGCGAAACGGCCGCCGGCCTTCGCCCCTGCGCGCCCGCGACCCTGGCCGAGGAACGCGCCACCAATCCCTTTCTGCGGGTCGGCGAATTGCGTCCCGCGCTGAGCATGGCAAACGCCCCGGACGCCGAGGTCTTCGCCCGGTTGCGCGCCATGAAGGACGCTTTCTAAGGCCCATCTCGCGGCATTGGGAAAAATCAACATCCAGTGAAGCGTCGGGGCAAACAAACCGGCGCCCGGCTCCGCGGTGCCCCCGAATGCTTGAAAATGGCACAACCACACATCACATCTGCCTCAACCTAAGGAAATTCGGCAATGGCAGACGCGATTACCGCTTGAATTGCGCGACAATCCACCAAATCTTAACTGTATCGTGACAGTCTGGTCATGTGGACCGCTACATCTGGCGGGCCAAACTGCCAGCCGACTGACAGGAGCTTGAAGTGCCGTCCTTTTCGACCACATTGGAACAGGCCATCCATTCCGCGCTTGCGCTGGCCAATGAACACCACCACGAACTCGCGACGCTCGAGCACTTGCTGCTGGCGCTGACCGAGGAACCCGATGCCGTCAAGGTCATGCGGGCCTGCAATGTCGATCTGGACGAATTGCGCCGCATGCTTGTCGAATTCATCGAGGATGATCTCTCGACGCTGATCACCGATGTCGAGGGCTCCGAGGCGGTGCCGACCGCCGCCTTCCAGCGCGTGATCCAGCGCGCGGCGATCCATGTCCAATCCTCGGGTCGGACCGAGGTGACCGGGGCCAATGTCCTCGTCGCGATCTTCGCCGAGCGCGAATCGAACGCGGCCTTCTTCCTGCAGGAACTGGACATGACCCGCTATGACGCGGTGAATTTCATCGCCCATGGCGTGGCCAAGAACCCGTCATTCTCGGAAAACCGCACCGTTCAGGGCGCCGAGCAACCCGGCGAACAGACCCATGAGCC
>JAGPGI010000056.1 GCA_018056045.1 Paracoccus sp. (in: a-proteobacteria) | reverse complement strand
GCCTTGACCCGTGCGGAGGCGTCATTCTCGGCATCGGCCTCGCGCAGGATTTCCCGCAGGATCGAGGTCAGCCGCCGGACGTTCGGCTCGAGCACCATGGAATCGTGATCGCCCGGCACCTCGATCACCTGCAGTTTCGGCATCCAGGGCGTCCAGCCATTATCGGCAACGACATAGTCGCGGCCGGAATTGATCCAGCGCCCGCCCGTCGCCTTCCAGCGCCGATCCAAGGGTGGTCGGAACATCGCCACCGGCCCGTCCCAGACCGACAGTTCCAGACTGGGCAGCGCGGCATAGAAAGCCGCCTCGATTGCCAGATCGTGGAAAGCGCCGGTGGCCTCGGAGGCAACTTCGGCCTCGACGGCCTTGGCCTTGCTGCGGCGCTGGAATTCATAGCCCACGCGGTCGCGCAGCCATTTCCAGGCAAAACCGGGGCCGCCCTCGCGCAATTCGCCAAGCCGGATCATCAGCCGGTCCTGACGGCTGACCGGCTCGCGCAGCGGCAGGGGCGTGTCCAGCATGACCAGCATCGCCACTTCCTGCCCTTCGGCGCGCAATTGCCGCGCCATCTCATAGGCGGTCAACCCGCCCCCCGAGAAACCGCCCAGCAGGTAGGGCCCCTCGGGCTGCACCTCGCGCAATTCCTCGATATAGTCGCGGGCGGCTTCGGCAAAGGTTTCATGCGGGACGTCATCGCCCAGCAATCCGCGCGCCTGAATGCCATAGAAGCGCCGGTCACCGCCCAGCCGCTGCGCCAGCTGGCGCAGGTTCATCACATTGCCGAACATGCCGGCGACCATGAAGAAGGGCGTGCCGTCGCCGCGCCCGCCCATATCGACGATAAAGCGGCGCTTGGGACGATCAGTGCCCGGCAGGGTGCGGATATTTTCGGCGGCGGCGATTTCGCGCGGGCCGGTGCGTTCCTCGATCAGGGCGGCCAGCTCGGCGATGGTCGGCGCCTCGAACAGGGTCGAGATCGGCAGGTCGGCGCCGAATTTCTTGCGCACCTGCCCGAACATGCGCACCGCGATCAGCGAATGCCCGCCCAGATCAAAGAAGCTGTCCGCCGCGCCCACCTGCGCGATGCCCAGCAGCTCGGACCAGATCGCGGCCAGTTCGGCCTGCGTGCCGGGGGCCGGCTCGACGAAATCGCTGTCCAGATCGGGGCGCTCGAACCCGCCTTCGGCCGGGGCGGCATCCTCGACGGCGCCCGCCTCAGTGATCAGCGCCTTCAGGTCCAGAGACGAGACATAGACCTGCGCCAGCCCGGTCGAGATGGCGCGCGACAGCATCGCCGGACCGATCGCGGCCGGAATGCCCTGGCTGATATTGTGATGCAGCCGGCGTTCGGCCGGGGACAGGCTGCGGGCGGGTTGCGCCCGGCCCTGCGGCTTGGCCGAAATCGCGGCCTGCAGCTTGCGCAGCGCAAATCCGCGAATCTCGGCGCAGACCGTGCCATCGGGCGCGGCCAGCGTGATGTCGAACTGCGCCATGCCGGAGGCATCGCTGTTGTCGCCGGCATTGCGGATGCGGCTGACGATCTCGCGCGGCAACGGGCGATACAGCCGGATCGAGCGATAGCCCATCGGCACCCACAAATGGTCCGGGGTCCAGCCCCGGATCAGCGCCATGGCCCATCCGGTCGCGATGTCCAGCAGCGCGGGGTGCGTCAGCCAGCCCTGATCCAGATCGGGGCCGAATTCGGGGGCCAGCGACAGTTCCGCCACGCCCTCGTCGCCCGCAATGCGGAAGCGCCGCAGCACTTTCCAGCGCGGACCGAAATCCATCTGGCGTTCCTGCGCCGAAGGCAGCGCGGCACCCTGCCCGTCCTGATCCCAGCCGCCCGACAGTGTCAGGGCGGCAGGCGCAGGTTCCTGCAAGGGCGCGACCAGCGCCGAGACATTGCCCTCACCCTGCGGGTCGTCAAGGATCTGGACGCGCATCGCGTCCCCCTCGGGTCCGATGCGGGTGGTGACCAGCGCGGTGTCATTGACCAGAACCGGGCGCTGGAATTCCAGCTCGCGGATGACAAAGGGCAGGGTCAGGCCCGATTCCATCGCCGCCTCGGCGATCAGTTCGATCCAGCCGGTGCCGGGCATCAGCGCCTGACCGGCGGCGGTGCGGTGACCGCCGATGATCCAGTCGGCGGTGCTGAGCGCGCTGCGGAATTCGCGCCCGCCCGGCATGGGCAGGCTTTCATCCAGCAAGGGCCGCCCCTCGGGCGCGGCAATGGCCGAGGCGGTGTCCAGCCCCATGGCCCGCGCGGCCATGCCGGCATCGGCCCAGACGCCCCAGTTCACCGCGACCACCCGGCCAAGGGCTGCGGGCGCGCTGCGCGCCACCGCGTTCAGATATTCATTGGCGGCGACGTAATCGGCCTGCCCCGCTGGCGCGATCACCGACGAGGTCGAGGCAAACAGCACCGTCAGCCCGGCGGGATTGGGTGCCAGCGCCTCGATCAGGGCGCGCGTGCCCAGCAGTTTCGGCGCCAGCACATCCCAGGCGTCGTCATCGGTCTTGGCCGCGATCAGGCTGTCGCGGATGACACCCGCGGCATGCAGGACCACATCGACATTGCCGAAACGGGCGCGCGTGTCAGCGACGGCGCGGGCCATGTCCTCGGGGCTGGTCACGTCAGCGCGCAGTGGCAGCACCTCGGCCCCCAGAGATTCAAGCTGGCGGATCGAGGCCAGAATGCCGGGCGCATCCACCCGCCCACGCGTGGTCAGCGCCAGTTTCGCGCCGCCGCGGCTTGCGAGTTCGCGCGCGATGGCCTGACCGATACCGCCGAAACCGCCGGTGATCAGGCAGACCGCGCCCTGCGGGATCGCGGCCATGCCGTCATCCGCCAGTGCCACGCGCTCTAGCCCCTGTTCAAAGCGGCGACCGTCGCGCCATGCGGCGATGGCCGCACCCGAAGGCGCCAGCGCCTCCTCGAGCAGGTTCGCGGCCAGCGCATCAAGGTTCTTTGCCCGCCCCTCGGGCACGCGGATATCGACCAGCCGGGCCGCGACATTGGGCATCTCATGCGGCATGACGCGGATCGGACCGGCGGCGGTGGCCTTTTCGGGCACCGGCGCGGGTTCATCGGCGACGCGCAGCGCGTCATTGCAGACCGCGATCACCTCAAGCGCCGCGTCGGGCAGCTCGGCACCGATGGCCTGCGCCAGATGCAAAAGCCCGAAGAAGCCGCGCTCAAGCTGGCTGTTCAAAAGGCTGGAGCCGGCGCGGAACTGCGCGCCCTGCGTCACTGACCACAGATGCAGGATGCGGTTGGGCACCATCTCGTGCCCGGCCAGCGCGGCCAGCAGAATCTCATACCCTTCGCGGTCGGATTCCAGCGGCAGGGTGAATTGCCCCTGCCCCTTGTCGGCGAACGTATCGCCGGGCGTGACCACGGCCACGCTTTGGCCAAGGCCCCGCAGCCGGTCGGCCAGCCGCGCGCCCAGCCCCAGCTCGTCGGCAAAGATCAGCCAGTTCTGCGCCGCACCCACGACCGGCCCCTCGGGGCCGATCTCGATCGCCGGAGAGGCCAGCCGCCATGCCGGGCGCCAGCCCCATTCGGCCGGCTCATCGATCCGCGCCAGCTCGTCGGCGGCCTCGGTCGCGATACTGGCCGAGCGTTCGATGAAATAGCGTTTGCGCTGGAATGCATAGCCGGGCAGCGACAGGCGCCGGCGCCGCGCGCCGCCCCAGATCTGATCCCAGTCGATCTGCCCGCCACAGGCCCAGAAGCGGCCAAGCGCGGCCATGAAATAGGTATCGTCGCCGGTCGCGTGATCGCGGTGACGCAGGGTCGAGATGACCTGATTGGCCGCCACGCCCGGGTTCGCCTTGGCCATCGCCTGCATGGCACGACCCGGTCCCACCTCAAGGAAAACCCGCTCCGGCAGCTGCGCCAGATGCGCGATGCCGTCGGCAAAGCGCACGGTGCCACGCAGATGCGCGGTCCAGTAATCGGGGCTGGTCGCCTGATCCGCCGTCATCGGCAGGCCGGTGCGGTTCGAAATGATCGGGATTTGCGGCGCATGCAGCGCGATGCCGGCCAGATAGGCGCGGAATTCGGCCATGATCCCATGCAGCAGCCGCGAATGCGCGGCGATGGAAATCGCGATGCGCTGGCATTCGATCTCGCGCGCCTTCATGCGGGCGGCGAACTGGTCCAGCACCGCATCAGGGCCGGAAACAACCGACATGGAAGGGCCGTTGACGGCGGCCAGATCCAGCCCCAGTTCGGTCAGTTCGGCCTGAAATTCATGCGGCTCCAGGGGGACGGACAGCATGCCGCCCGCCGGCACGCGGTCCATCAGCGCCCCGCGCAGCCGCACAAGGCCGATGCAATCCTCAAAGGACATCACCCCGGCGATGCAGGCGGCGGTATTCTCGCCCATCGAATGCCCGATCAGCGCGCTGGGCTGCACGCCCCAGCTGATCCAAAGCTGCGCCAGCGCGTATTCGGTGATCATCAGCAGCGGCAATTGCAGCGAGGGCTGCAGCAGGCGCTTGTCGGCCTCGGCCTCAGTGCCCGGCTCGGGCAGCCACAGCCCGCGCAGATCGGTGCCATGCGCCTGCATCATATGGTCAAGGCCGCGATCCATCCATTCGCGGAAGACCGGCTCGGTCTCATAAAGCCCGCGCGCCATGCCGGCATATTGCGCGCCACCGCCGGGCAGCATGAAGACCGCATCCGCCGGATCGCCCACGGGCTGATGGTCAAAGACCAGCAGCGGGTCGGGATGCGCCAGCAACTGCGCCGCCTGCGCGGCATTGCCCGCAACCAGCACCCGACGCCGGTCGAACTGCCGCCGGCCCTGCGTCAGCGTGAAACTGAGATCCGCCATATTCACATCGGGGTTCGCCGCCAGCCACTCGGCCAGCGCCGCGCTGTTGGCGTCCAGCGCCGCCTTGCTGCGCCCGGACACCGTCAGGATATGAAAGGGCCAGTCGGAATCCTCGGCCCCCGGCAGCGCCGGCGGCTCCTGCAGGATGACATGTGCGTTGGTTCCGCCCACGCCCAGCGAGTTCACGCCCGCCCGGCGCGGCCCCGGAATCGGCCAGTCGCCCAGCCGGTCATTGACCTGAAACGGCCCGCCCTCGAAATCGATGGCGGGGTTGGGCTTTTCAAAGCCAAGGCTGGCAGGAATCTGGCCGTGATGGACCGCCAGCGCCGATTTGATCAGCCCGGCGCTGCCCGCCGCCGTGTCCAGATGCCCGATATTGGTCTTGACCGAGCCGATCCGGCACGGCCCCTGACGCCCGCCTTCGGACATGCGGGCATAGGCCTGATTCAGCGCAGCGACCTCGATCGGATCGCCCAGCGCGGTGCCGGTGCCGTGGCATTCGACATAGCCAATGCCGTCCGAGCTGACGCCGGACATGGCCAGCGCCTCGGCGATGGCCTGGGCCTGCCCCTCGACGCTGGGGGCCAGATAGCCGGCCTTGGCGGCGCCGTCATTATTGATCGCGGTGCCTTTGATGACGGCCCAGATATGGTCGCCGTCCGCAATCGCATCCTTCAGCCGCCGCAGCGCCACCACCGCCGCACCGCTGCCAAAGACGGTGCCCTGCGCGCGGTGATCGAAAGCATGGCAATGCCCGTCCGGCGACAGAATCTCGTTTTCCTTGTAAAGATAGCCCACGCCATGCGGCATCTCGATGGTGACGCCACCGGCCAGTGCCATGTCGCATTCGCCCGATTGCAGCGACTGGCAGGCCATATGGATCGCCACCAGCGAGGTCGAGCAGGCGGTCTGCACATTGACCGACGGCCCCTTGAGGTCAAAGACATGGCTGACGCGGGTGGACAGGAAATCCTTGTCATTGCCGGTATGGCGCAACAGGAAATGCCCGACGCCATCGACCAGATCGCGGTTCGAGCAGACATTCCAATAAAAATAGCTGCCCATGCCGCAACCGGCCCAAACGCCGATATTGCCGTCAAAGCGTTCGGGCATTTGGGCGGCGTCTTCCAGCGCGTGCCAGCAGGTTTCCAGAAACTTGCGGTGCTGCGGATCCATAATCGCCGCCTCTTTCGGCGACAGACCAAAGAACTCGGCATCGAATTCGTCGAATTGCTGCAAGATCGCGGCCGAAGGCACGTAATTCGGATCGGCAAGCCGCGCCCGCGACTCGCCCCGCGCGATCAGATCGGCTTGCGGAACCGGCTGGATCGATTCGACGCCCCGGCACAGATTGTCCCAATATTCGGCAACGCCCGCAGCGCCCGGCAGCTGCGCGGCCATGCCTACGATGGCGATGTCGGTCTCTTCAACGTCGTTCAGGTCGAAGGCCATGACGATCCCTCTTCAACTGTCATAATACCCCAAGGGGTCAAATAATTTAACAACATGCAGGCATATTCGGCATAGCGAATACCGCCTGTCGGACCAACCTATAAAACCGTTTGAATGCCTGCCTTTTTAGGCAGACCGGTGTCGGTTTCGGTCGAAATCCGGGCATCCGAGACACCTTGTCGCAGGCGATTGGCATTGCCGAGCAGCACCCCGGCCGTCAGCCAGGTCAAGGGCGTCAGGGTCGCGTTGGGGATCAGGTCCAGCAGATTCATCGCCAGCATCAGCGACAGCGTCCCCAGCATAACCAGTTCGGAATTGTGCGGCAACTTGCGCCCCCGCGGCATGGCGCGCAGCAGCGCGAAGATCGGTGTCAGCAGCAGCAGGAAATAGGCCAGATAGCCAAAGACACCGCGCGCCCCGACCCAGATCACCCATTGCCCGTCAGGCACGGCGGACATCCGGCCATCATAGGGATCGTAAAACAGCGACCGCCCCCAGTTGCCCCAGCCAAAGGTCGGCCGCTCCATCGCGCGCTCGACCAGTTGCTGCTCGTTCATCATCCGGAACTCCAGCGAGCGGCCCCGCTCGGGCGAGATGCTCATGGCCAGGTTGACGATTCCCTGCAGCGGCATCCAACTGGTGGTGCGCAGCGTCGGATAGGCAAAGGCGATGCTTGCGACCACCGCCGCCCCCAGGACCATCTGCCTCGGCCGCGCCAGCAGCACCAGCGGCGCCGCCATCAGCGACTGCAGCAGCGCCCCGGCCGATTTGCACAGCACCATGATCGCCCCAAGATAAAGCGCGATCAGGATATTGCGGCGCGTGCGGTGGTTGCGCGCAAGGGCAATCGCCGCGAGAAAGGCCGTCATCACCATCACCGCCACCCAAAGCGGATGCTGCAAAAACACGATCGGGCGATAGCCGCCATAGCGGACGGTCTGGATGAAATCATGCTGGAAAAAGCCGTAGACCCAGACATTCATCTGCGGGCTCAGCCGCAATTCGATCAGCATCGGGATGGTATACCACAGCACCCCCAGCACCAGAGCCTTGCACCACAGCTCGGCCCCGTTGGCATTCCACAACACCTTGTATCCAAGCAGGAAAGGCAGGATCTGCATGCCCTGCAGCATGACATTGGAAAAACCCTCGGCAAAGTTCATGCCGGGGCGGTAATTGATGCCGTCGATCAGCGGATCGGGATTGGTCAGCGCCGTCGCCATCGGCGAGACAAGGTTCATCAGCACCAGCAAAACCACGAAACCGCCCATGGGCGGCGGCTTTCCGTCCTGATCCCGCGCGCCGAAAAAGACCATGGCCGCCGCCGCCAGCGCCGGGATCATCATCTTGTCAAGTGCGGGAAACACCGGCAGATCAATGGCGACCACTGGCGGCAGCAGCAGATAGCCGGCCAGAATCGACCAGATCAGCGCCCGCTGCCGATCAAGCCTCGCAAACAGCAGTGCGATGACCAGAGGCCAGAGCAACAGGGCCATGATTGGCAAAGCCCATATCTCCTGTTTTGTGGCGCGGCGGCCGTTCAACCCGATGCCCGGGAAGGGCGTTGCATTCCCCGTACACCCAAACCATCCTGCCGCAAACCCGGCCGGACCTAGGCGTATCATGCATTTCAGCTTTCCCGACGGCAATGCCGTCCGCATCAATTGTCACGATTCAGACAGTCTGCTGGCCGAAGTCCGGCAGCGACTGACCGACGGGCGCGGCTTTGCCATTGCCACGATCAACGTCGATCACCTGCAGCGCCTTGCCGACGAGGCCGCGTTCCGCCGCGCCTATGCCGCCCATGATCTGGTCTGCGCCGACGGCAACCCGATCGTCTGGCTGTCGCGGATCGCGGGTCGGCCGGTCAAGCTGGCGCCCGGCTCGGATCTGGTCCTGCCGCTTGCGGCCGAGGCGGCGGCGCTGGGCCTGCCGGTGGCGCTGATCGGCAGCAGCGAGGCCTCGCTGGCGCGGGCCGCCGACAGCATGCGCGCCCGCGTGCCGGGGCTGAACGTCGCGCTGACCCATGCGCCGGGCTTTCCCTTTGATCCGGTGGGTGAAGAGGCCGCTCAGATCATCACCCGCATCCGCGACAGCGGCGCGCGGCTGTGCTTTCTGGCGCTGGGCGCGCCGCGTCAGGAACGCTTTGCCATCCATGCGCGCGATGCATTGGGCAATGTCGGCTTTGCCTCGATCGGCGCCGGACTTGATTTCCTGTCCGGGCATCAGCGCCGGGCGCCACAGCTCGTGCGCAAGGTCAAGATGGAATGGGCCTGGCGGATGCTGTCGAACCCGCGCCGCCTGTTCCTGCGCTATGCCAAGGGCTTCACCATCCTGCCCGGCCATGTCCGCAAGGCGATGGCCATTCGCGCCGCCGACCGCGAGGGGCGCAGCTAGACCTGCGCCTACGGGGTGCACCTCAACAAAAAAACGACGCCTGCAAGCCTGAAGCTCGCGGGCGTCGCCTGTTTTCAGCCGGTCCGGATCTGGACTTAGCCCAGGATCGGGTCGGCCATGTCACTGACCTGCACGAACTCCGTCGGGGCCAGCTCGGCACCAAAGAGGTTCACCAGATAGTGGTTCGACGCGGACGCGGTGGATTCGATCCCGGCGGCGCTCTCCAGCGTCGAGGCGCTGATATCGGCGGCGCGCGTGGCCTGCGAGGCGGCGGCGGTCGACGAGGGAATGCCCATCTCGATCAGCGTGGCGCGGGTCAGGGTCGAGGGGCTGACGCCCTCGAGGATCACACGCTCGCCATTCGGGAAGATCAGCACGGCATTGCTGCCCTGCGAGCCGACCACGACGTCGTTCACATCGACCCGGTTGCCCTGCGCGTCATGCAGGTTCGAGACGTTCAGGCGGTCGCCCAGGCGGCCGCTCGCATCGCCGACCTGGAAGGCGCGAACGCGGTCGGTGCCGGCGCCGTCCTCGATCACCAGAACGTCGCGATGGGCGTCAGGCGCCACCCGCGAACCATCGGCGTGATAGCCCTCTTCGAACATCGAGATGATGTCGTCGCCGCGCCCGCCATTGATGGTGTCGGCGTGATCGCCACCCTCCAGCGTGTCCCGGCCATTGGTCCCGGTCAGGATGTCATCGCCCCAGCGGGTGTTGAACCAGATCCCGGTGGCACCCACGCCGACATCGGCATTGGCGCCGCTGACGGTGTCGCGGCCCTCATGGGTCCAGAACTGCTCGAACTCGCTGAAGGTCACGGTGCCGTTGTCCTGCGCGAAGGTCGCGTTGCCACTGGTGGCCGTGCGGAAGCTCACCACGGTGCCGACGCTATTGTCGCCGCCGGCCTTGCCCCAGAGATTGATCAGGTCCTGACCGTCACCACCGACCAGCGTATCGTTGCCGATATCATAGATCGGCGCGGTGCCGCCATTGTTGCCCCAGCGCACGTTGTCATTGCCGCCGCCGGCATGGCCGTAATCGTCGCCGGCCGAGGACATCAGCAGGTCGTCGCCATCGCCGCCATAGAAACGGTCATTGCCTTCGCCGCCGTCCAGCACATCATTGGCCGAAGAGCCGATGATGGTATCGTTGCCGCCGCCGCCCAATGCGGTCAGGCCATGCTCGGGCACATAGTTCACCGCACCGCCCGGATCGCGTGCGGCCACGATCCTGGCACCGGCTGCGGTGATGAAGTCATCGCCGGCGCCGGTCTCGAGGCGCTCGATCCCCGAAAAGTTCAGGCGGTTGCCATAGGCATCGTTGACCGAGCCCTCTTCGGTGGTGTTGAAAAAGACGCGGAATCCACCCGCACCCGCCGAGGCGCCAAGGATCAGCTTGTCGCCGCCCGAAAGATCGCCATAGGGGTTGGGGTCGTAGTAGTCGTTCCAGTTCCCGCCGATATACTGATCCAGTGTCGGGCTGCCGCTGTTGCGATCCTCGTCCCAGATAAAGGTGTCGGCACCCGGACCACCGATCGCCAGATCGGCGCCATGGCTTCCATCAATCCAGTCATCACCCGAATGACCTGCGAGCGTGTCGCGCGCAGTCGTTCCGCGCAGGTTGTTTGAACCCGCAGTCCCAGAAAAAACGGCCATCACAGTCCCTCAAGTTGTCTATTATGTACAGCTCAGGGGAAGACAGCAAAACAACCCGCCCGAATCTGTTCATTTCATCGGCCGGGATTAAAGGAAAATGATTAGCAAACTGTTACTTGTCCTTTCGGGCAAGAAACAGCCGGGTAATTTTTCAGATTTCAACTTTTGATTGTTACTCTCAGCAGATCAAATCCTTTCCATTTCGGGCGTGACGCTGCGCCAATTGCCGCGCCCGCGCGCCGGGAACCAAGGGACGGGCAGCCGCGCAGGGGGTATCGCGCAACTGCGGAAACAGTGTGAGAATCTCGTCGCGCGCGGCCTCGCCGACAGCCCGCAGGGCCTGCGGTCCGGTATAGAGCGACTCGGTTTCGGCGCCATTCGAACGCACGATCTCATGCTCGTCGAAGAGCAGGTGGAAAT
>JAGPGI010000387.1 GCA_018056045.1 Paracoccus sp. (in: a-proteobacteria) | reverse complement strand
GCGCTGGTCTCGGCGGCGGCTTTCGCGGCGGCCAGCGACACGCCCAGAATGGCATTGGCGCCAAGGCGGCCCTTGTTCGGGGTGCCGTCCAGTTCGATCATCAGCCGGTCGATGCCGATCTGGTCGGTCACGTCCTCGCCGATCAGGTTCTCGGCGATCTCGCCATTGACGGCGGCGACGGCTTCCAGAACACCCTTGCCCATATAGCGCGACTTGTCGCCGTCACGCTTTTCCACCGCCTCATGCGCGCCGGTCGAGGCACCCGAGGGAACGGCGGCGCGGCCCATGGTGCCGTCCTCCAGCGTCACATCGACCTCGACGGTCGGGTTGCCGCGGCTGTCCAGGATCTCGCGCGCGTAGATGTCGATGATGGCCGTCATGTTCTCCGTCCCTCTTGTGAGAATGAGTGGGTGGCAATGCTTGGCTGATGTTTAGCGGCCTTCGCCGGGGGGTAAAAGCGTCATTCGCCCGGATAGTCGGCGATGCGGCCGGAAATTCCCGCCTCGGGCGCGGCCGAGCGTGGCTCAAAGGCGATGTCGGCCCAGACCGGCAGATGGTCCGATGCCTGCCGCGCAAACTCATTGTCCCAGACGCCGCTGCCCAGCACCTCGATCCCGCGCGAGACGGCGAAACGGTCATAGCGCAGGCGTGGAAAGGGCGCGGGCCAGCTGGGGCCGGGGGCGATGATGTGCAGGGGCTCCAGCGCCTCAAGGCCGCGGTCGATGCGCCATTCGTTGAAATCGCCGGTCAGCACCAGCCGGTCATGGCCCAGCCGCCCGGCCTGCGCGATGATGCGCTGCAATTGCTGCCGGCGCGAGGACCGCGCCAGCCCCAGATGCATGGCGATCAGCGTCAGCCCCGGCAGGCGCAGGGCCAGCGCGCCGCGCGGCTCGATCCCCGGCAAAGGCAGGCGGCGGACCTGCGCCTGCGCCATCAGCTCGGGGCGCAGCAGGATCGTCTGGCCGTGCCAGCCCAGCGAGTTCTGCCCGGTGCCGTTGAAGACCGCCGGCACCATGCCGGTCGCCGCTTCGATCTGGGCGCGGGGCAGGGCCTCGGGGCGGCTGCCATGGCGAAAGTCCACCTCTTGCAGGGCGATGACATCCGCGCCCATCTCGGCGATGACCTTGAGATTACGCTCGGGCGCATAGGGGCCCGTCATGCCGCGACATTTGTGCAGGTTATAGCTGGCCAGCCGCAGGCTGTCGGGGTGTTTCGACATTGGACCCTTTGCTAGTCAGGTGCCGCAAAAGGTGCGGCGCACGATCTCGTCCGGTTGCGGGGCGCGGGCCAGATCGGCCCAGTCCGCCCGTTCATCGAACGGCGAGCGCAGCGCAGAGTCAAGCCGTTGGAACGGGTTGTAATCACCTTCGCGGGCCGCCTCGATCGCTTCCTCGATGCGGTGGTTTCGCGGGATCCGGCGCGGGTTGGCGCGGGCCATCGTGGCAGCCGCATCGGGCAGGGCTGCAATGCGGTCCTGCCAGCCCGTGGCCCATGCGTCGAACGCGGCGCGGTCGGTGAATTCGTCCCGGGCGCTGCCATCCGAAAGCCCGGCGAAGGTCCGGGTGAAATCGGCCCGCTCGCGCGCCATCAGGTCCAGAAGGCTGCGGATCAGCGCCTCATCTTCGGCGCGCGGGGCGGAAATTCCCAGCTTTGCTGCAAAGCGGCTGAGCCAGGCGCGCTGGTAACGTTCGGGGAAACTGTGGACGATGCGCGTGGCCTCTTCGACGGCGGCATCGTCATTGCCCATCAGGGGCACAAGGCAGCTTGCCAGCTGCGCCAGGTTCCACACGGCGATATTGGGCTGCTCGTTCCACGCATAGCGCCCGGTCGCGTCGATCGAGGAAAACACCTTGTCGGGCCGGAACTCGTCCATGAAGGCGCAGGGGCCGTAATCGATGGTCTCGCCCGAGACCGACATGTTGTCGGTGTTCATCACCCCATGGATGAAGCCAAGCGCCATCCAGCCGGCGATGGTTTCGGCCTGCGCATCGACGACGCGCTGCAACAGCTCGCCGGGGGTCGTGGCATCGGGATAATGCCGGGCGATGACGTGATCGGCCAGCAGTTGCAGCCGCGCCCTGTCGCCGCGCGCGGCGTAGAATTCAAAGGTGCCGACGCGGATATGGCTGGCGGCCACGCGGGTCAGCACGGCGCCGGGCAGCAGGGTTTCGCGGATGACCCTTTCGCCGGTGGCGACGGCGGCCAGCGCCCGCGTGGTCGGAATGCCGAATGCGGCCATGAATTCGCTGACCAGATATTCGCGCAGGACCGGCCCCAGCCAGGCCCGCCCGTCGCCGCGCCGCGAAAAGGGCGTCGGTCCCGCGCCCTTCAACTGGATATCAAAGCGCGCGCCGTCTGGCGCCACCACCTCGCCCAAGAGCACGGCGCGGCCATCGCCCAGTTGCGGCACAAAGCCGCCGAACTGATGCCCGGCATAGGCTTGCGCGATGGGCTCGGCCCCCTCGGGCAGGGTATTTCCGGCCAGCATGGCAAGCCCCTCGGGACCGGCCAGCCAGTCGGTATCCAGCCCCAGCCGCTCCGCCAGCGGGCGGTTCAGGGCGACAAGCTGCGGGTCGCGCACCGGCGTCGGCGCGGTGCGGGTGAAAAAGCCTTCCGGCAGTCGGGCATAGCTGTTGTCGAAACGGATCATCGCGGCCCTCCTTCTGCGCATTATCTAGAGGGCGGGACGCGGCTTTTTAAGGGCGCGCGGAAATCAATGCGAAACGCTGGACGAGAACAGGTTCACGATGATGACACCGGCGACGATCAATCCCAGCCCCAGCGTGGCTGCAAAATCCAGCCTCTGGCTAAAGACGACCAGCCCGATCAACGACACCAGAACGATCCCCAGCCCGCTCCAGATCGCATAGGCGATGCCAAGGGGCATGGCGCGCAGCACCAGCGACAGGAAATAGAACGAGGCCGCATAGCAAAGCCCGGTCATCAGCGTCGGCACCAGCCGGGTGAACTGCTCGCTGCGTTGCAGGAAGGTGGTGCCGATCACCTCAAGCACGATGGCGACAAGCAGGGTGGCATAGGTCAGGATGGGCATGGCAGGCTCCGCGCGTTTCGCCCTGCGGTCTAGCCGCGCGGTGGGGGAAAGTCACGCCGCCCTTGAACCGCGCGCCCCAAGCGCGTATCCGACAGTTTGCCCAACCCTGCCGCTAGGAATGCCGCCGTGAAATTTCTCGATCTTGCCAAGGTTTATGTCCGCTCGGGCGGCGGAGGCGCGGGCTGCGTGTCCTTTCGCCGCGAGAAGTTCATCGAATATGGCGGCCCCGACGGC
>JAGPGI010000386.1 GCA_018056045.1 Paracoccus sp. (in: a-proteobacteria) | reverse complement strand
CGCCCGCCAGAAGGCGGGTCAGGCCGATATTCTGGTCGTTCACGGTGACAAAGCGCACCGTGGTCAGGATGGTATTGGCGGCATCCCAGTAATTGTCGTTCTTGCTGAGCACCGCCTGCACGCCCAGGTCATGCTGATCCAGCTTGTAGGCGCCGTTGCCGACCAGCTTGCCGGCTTCGGTCCAGTTGTCGCCTTCGGCCTCGATGACCTTTTGCGGGGCCGGGAAGGTCGAGGGATGGGCCAGCGTCTTCAGCAGATAGGGCGTCGGCGCGGTCAGCCTGACCTCGAGCGTCTTGTCGTCGATGGCCTTGATGCCCAGCTCCTCGGGCTTTTTCTCGCCCTTGACCACGGCGGGGGCGTTCTCGACATTCATCAGCTCCATGAACCAGGCATATTCGCTGGCCGTGGCCGGATCGGCGATGCGGCGCCAGCCATAGACGAAATCGCCGGCCGTCACCGGATCGCCATTCGACCATTTTGCGTCGCGCAGATGGAAGGTATAGACCAGCTTGTCGTCGCTGACCTCATAGCTTTCGGCGACACCCGGCACCATGGCGCCGTTGATGTCTTCGTTCATCAGCCCCTCGAACAGCTGGCGCAGCGCGTCCGAGCCCTCGCGGTCGGTATTCTTGTGCGGATCCAGCGACTTCAGCGCGTCGAGAATCCAGTAGTTCATCTCTTGCTTGTCGGCGAGTTTCTCGCCCTCGGCGGGCTTGGCGGCAAAGGCGGGAACGGCAAGACCCATAACAAGGGCGGTGGTGAGGAACAGACGAGTCATGGACACCTCTCTCAATCTCTGGATGCGCGGAGATCGCGCAAGAATGGCCAAAATTGCCGTGGATATGCAGCTTGGGCAAGCGTGATTAACGCTTTCCCCGACGACATGGCTGTGAAAGAACATCCGCCATGATCAGCAATTCACGCATCATTCTTGTCACAGGTGGTGCCCGTTCGGGCAAATCTGTCCTGGCCGAGCGGATCGCCGGTCAATTTGACATGCCGCGCATCTATATTGCCACCGCGACGGCGGGTGACGAAGAAATGTCGCGACGCATCGCCCGGCACCGCGAAATGCGCGGGACGGGCTGGCAGACGGTCGAAGAATCGCGCGATCTGGGTGCGGCGCTGGCCGCGACGGACGGGCAGGGGGTGCGGCTGGTCGACTGCCTGACGCTCTGGCTGGCGAATCTGTTCGAGGCGCATGACCCGGACACGGAAACCGCGCGGCTTTGCGCCGCGCTGGCGGCGCAGAACAGCCCGGTCGTGCTGGTCACCAATGAGCTGGGCCTTGGCATCGTGCCCGAGAATTCCCTTGCGCGGCGCTTTCGCGATGCGCATGGCTTGATGAACCAGGCCGTGGCTGCTGCCTCTGATCAGGTCTGGATGTCCGTCAGCGGTCTGCCGCTGCGGCTGAAACCGGAAAGAGAGAGCCCGTGAAGAATTACGACGAAGCTGCCGCCGAAGCCGCCCGCGACCGTCAGGACGAGTTGACCAAGCCGCCCGGATCCCTTGGCCGGCTGGAAGAGCTGGCGATCTTCATGGCCGGATGGCAGGGCCGCGCCCAGCCCCGGATCGAACGCGCGCAGGCGCTGGTCTTTGCCGGCAATCACGGTGTCACCGCGCAGGGCGTGAACCCCTATCCGGTCGAGGTCACCGCGCAGATGGTGGCGAATTTCGAGAATGGCGGCGCGGCGATCAACCAGCTTTGCCGTCTGGCGGGCGCGGAACTCAGGGTCGTGGCGCTGGATCTGGACCGCCCGACCGCCGATTTCACCCGTGGCATGGCGCTGGAGGTGCCCGATCTGGTGGCCTCGATCCAGACCGGCAAGGATGCCGTGGACCCAAAGGCCGATGTCATCATCCTGGGCGAAATGGGCATCGGTAATTCCACGGTCGCGGCGGCGCTGGCCGCAGCGACCTTCGGCGGCAAGGCAGCCGACTGGGTCGGCCCCGGCACCGGCGCCGACGAGGAGATCATGGCCAACAAGTTGCGTGCCGTCGAGGCGGGGCTTAAGCGCCACAAGGGCGCGGCCACGGCGGCCTCGATCCTCGGCTCCTATGGCGGGCGCGAGCAGGCGGCGATCTGCGGTGCGGTGATCCGTGCGCGCGAGCTGGGCATCCCGGTGATCCTTGACGGCTTCATCTGCACGGCGGCGGCGGGCGTTTTGATGGTCAATGACCGCAATGCGCTGGACCATTGCCTGATCGGCCATGAAAGCGCCGAGCCGGGCCACCGCCGCCTGCTGGCCGCCATGGGCAAGGAGCCGGTGGTGACGCTGGACATGCGGCTGGGCGAGGGTTCGGGCGCCGCGGTGGCGCTGCTGATCCTGCGCGCGGCGCTGGAATGCCATAATGGCATGGCGACCTTTGCCGAGGCGGGGATTGGTTAATCCGGTTCACGAACTGGCCACGGCGCTGATCTGGCTGACGCGGCTGCCGGTCGCGCGCCTTCTGCCGCGCAATCTGCCCGATCTGGCGCAGGTGGCATGGGCCTTTCCGCTGGTCGGGCTGGTCGTCGGGCTGATCGCGGCATTGCCGCTTGTGCTCGGGCTTTGCGCCGGGATGCCGGCGCCGGTCGCGGCGCTGCTTGGCATCGGCGCGGCGATCCTGACCACGGGCGGGCTGCATGAGGACGGGCTGGCCGATTTCACCGACGCCGCCGGCGGCGCCACGCGCGAGCGCCGGCTTGAGATCATGCGCGATTCGCGCATCGGCAGCTATGGCGTGCTGGCGCTGGTCATCGTCACCGGCCTGCGCATCACGGCCCTGGCGGCGCTGGCCGGGCACGGTGCCGGGGCGGCGGCGGCCGGGCTGATCGGGGTGGCTGCGGCCTCGCGCGCGGGAATGGCCGCGGGGCTGGGGCTGATGCCGCCCGCGCGCATGGACGGGCTGGGCCGGCAGGCCGGGCGGCCGACCCCGCGCAAGACCGCCATGGCGCTGCTGCTGGCGGCGTTGGCGCTGGTCCTGCCGGCCACGGCCTCGGGCCTGCCGCTGGCCTCATGGGCGGCAACGGCGCTGGCGATTGGCGCCGCGCAGATTTGGCTGGCGCGGCGCGCCATGCGCGCCATCGGCGGTCAGACCGGCGACGTTCTGGGCGCCATGCAGCAGGTCGGCGAGGCCGCCGGACTGGTCGCCTTGACGCTGTTCATCTAGTGGCCAAAACGGGGGTTTCAGGCCGCCAGTAACGGTGCTTTTCCTTGACCGGAAATGGCCGATCCTTCATATCAGGCGACTACACGAACAGGCCGATACAACGGCCACCTATCCGGGAAAACGGGTCAGGATATACAAGGGGG
>JAGPGI010000385.1 GCA_018056045.1 Paracoccus sp. (in: a-proteobacteria) | reverse complement strand
CACCGCACCTACGGAACCGGGCCAGCCTATCGCAAGCTTGGCGGCCGTGTGGTCTATGCCATCGACGATCTTGAGGCCTGGACCGAGCGCGGCGCGGTGACCTCCACCTCCGATCCGCGCGGCTCCGTGCTGCCCGCCAAGCGTCATGCGTTTCCGTCCGGCCCGCAGGCTGGTCGTTACGCCCGCTGACCGCTCGCGGTTTTCTTCATGACGGTGCGACGTCGATCCCTTTCCGAGCGCGGGCAACTCGACCTGTTCAGGGCGCTCCCCGGCGATTTCGCGCCACGAGACGCGCAGGATCTCATGGCCTATCCCTTCTTCTCCCTCGCCAAGTCGAAGCGCATCGCGCCCATCGACTTCGCCGCCGGCAATGTCTCCATCCGGGTCGAGGCTGTTCCCGATCACGGCATGGCCACGATCTGGGACGCCGATATTCTGATCTGGGCGGCGAGCCAGATCGTCGAAGCCCGCGACAGCGGCCTTCGCACCTCCCGGCTGATGGCCGCCACGCCCTACGAGATTCTCACCTATGTCGGGCGCGGCACCGGCTTGCGCGACTATCAGCGCCTGAAGGCGGCGCTCGACCGGCTGCAATCGACCACGATTTCCACCTCGATCCGCCAGCCGGTCGAAGGGCGCCGGCATCGCTTCTCCTGGATCAACGAATGGCAGGAACGCACCGACCATAGCGGCAGACCCGATGGCATCGAGATGATCGTGCCGGACTGGTTCTACCAGGCCGTCCTCGACGATGCGCTCGTGCTGACCATCGACCGGACCTATTTCGACCTAACCGGCGGCCTTGACCGCTGGCTCTATCGCCTGGTGCGCAAGCACGGCGGCCGCCAGCGCGATGGCTGGCGGTTCGATTTCCGTCACCTTCACCAGAAATCCGGCAGCCTGTCGCCGTTCAAGCGCTTCGCCTTCGAGCTGCGCGACATCATCCGGCGCCAGCCTCTGCCGGGCTATTCGCTGTTTCTCGAAGCTGAGGTTGGCGGGCGGATGCTGCTGGCCTTCGAGCCGGTCGCGCCCTGTGGAAAACCTGTGGATGGCCTCGTGCTATCAGGAACCCGGACTATCGTGCTATCGGGAACCGGAGGCTCGTGCTATCAGGAACCGAAACCGGGCTTAACACCCGGAACCCATTCAGGAAATCGCGCCCTTAACTTAGAGTCTAACAAAGAGTCTAACTTTGAAGAGCGCGCGCGCGATGTGGAAAACCTCATCCGCGACACCGCCAGAAGCCTTGGTAGAGCCGCTAAGAAGAGGGCATCCGACGCCCCGGCATCGCCTCGACCGGCATCTGATCGAGGCGCAACCGAGGCTCCTGAATCTGCAGAAAGACCCCGCCTGCCTCTCGATCTGCCGGGGGGGTGCAAATGATCATCGCGCTCCTCAACCAGAAGGGCGGTGTCGGCAAGACGACGCTGGCGCTGCATCTTGCCGGTGAACTGGCTCAGGGTGGCAAGCGCGTCACCCTGATCGACGCCGATCCGCAAGGCTCCGCCCTCGACTGGTCGCAACAACGCGCGCGTGAGGGCCTGCCACGCGCCTTCGGCACCGTTGGCCTGGCCCGCGACACGCTGCATCGCGAAGCGCCCGAACTCGCCCGCGATGTCGATCGCATCGTCATCGACGGGCCACCGCGCGTCGCCGGCCTCATGCGCTCCGCGCTGCTCGCCGCCGATCTCGTGCTGATCCCGGTGCAGCCATCGCCGTTCGACGGCTGGGCTTCGGCGGAGATGCTCGCCCTCCTGGCGGAGGCGCGCATCTACCGGCCCCAGCTCGTTGCCCGCTTCGTGCTCAACCGCTGCGGTGCCCGCACCGTCATCGCCCGCGAGACCGCCGAGACGCTGGCGGACCACGATCCTCCCGTGCTCACCAGCGCCATCGGCCAGCGCGTCGTCTTCGCCGACGCCGCGCAGACCGGGCGGCTCGTCCGCGAGATCGGGCGCCGATCACCCGCCGCGCGCGAGATTGCCGCCCTGGCCGCCGAGATCGGCCTGCTGGGGATCGGGAGGGTATCGGCATGACGATCCTTACCGGCGACTGCCGCGAAGAAATGCCCTGGCACGCACCCTACGACATGATCATCGCCGATCCGCCCTATGGCGACACTTCGCTCGCATGGGATCGGCGCGTCGAGGGCTGGGTCGTGCTGGCGCGCGCCGCCCTCAGGCCGACCGGCTCGCTCTGGGTCTTCGGCTCGCTGCGCAGCTTCATGGCGACCGCCGACCGCTTCACTGACGCCGGCTTGCGGATCGCGCAGGAGATCGTCTGGGAAAAGCAGAACGGCACCGGCTTTCATGCCGACCGCTTCAAGCGGGTGCATGAACTGGCCGTCCAGTTCTATCCCGCCGAGACCGCTTGGCGTGACATCTACAACGACGTCCAGACCACGCCCGACGCGACGGCCCGCACGGTGCGGCGCAAGCAGCGCCCGCCCCATACCGGCCAGATCGACGCCGGCCATTATGTCAGCCATGACGGCGGGCCGCGCCTCATGCGCTCGGTCATCTACCTGCGCAACTGCCACGGCCGCGCCATCCATCCGACCGAAAAGCCGTCGGCGCTCCTGGAGATCCTGATCCGCACGAGCTGCCCCGAAGGCGGCCTGGTCGGCGACTGGTTCGCCGGTTCCGGCGCGGCCGGGGAAGCCTGCCGGCTTTCCGGCCGGCGCTATCTCGGCTGCGAGATCGACCCCGACATGGCCGAGTGCGCGCGGGCGCGCATCGCCACCGTGCTGCCATTCCATGACGGAATTTCGTCATGACGGCGCGCACCGAGAAGCGCAGCTTCGCTACGCGCCCGGCCGATCCCGATAGCTGGATCAAGGCCGGCGACGCGCCGCCAAAGCGCACGGATACCGCCGACGCCTATTCGGCGCGGCTGACCGTGGACATCACGCCGGCGCTGCGCGGCCGCATCAAGATCGCGGCCTTCCAGCGCGGCATCACCGTCGCCGACATGCTGCGCGACCTGCTGGCGCGCGAGTTTCCCGACATAGGGGGAGACCGCCCATGATCGGCATCGACGCCCATGACGGCGATCTGACCCGCGCGGAACTGACCTGGGTGGAAGGCAAGACCGAATACTGGATCAGATTCGGCCATGCGACTGGTGAGCAGATCCTCGATCGCAACCGGCGTGTTGTATTCTTCCATCCCGGCACGGTGTTTGCGTTCGTCCGCTGGGCGGCGAACGACCACGGCACGATCATTTCGCGCCTCGACATCCTGCGCGCGGTTGCGCCGGGCCAGTCCTATCAGACGCTGCCCTTCGTCCGTCCAGGCGGCGAAATCCTGC
>JAGPGI010000384.1 GCA_018056045.1 Paracoccus sp. (in: a-proteobacteria) | reverse complement strand
ATGCAGCACCGCCTGTTTCTCGACCAGGCGCAGGCCGGGCGTGGTCTTGCGGGTGCAGGTGATGCGGGTCCGCGTGCCGCGCGTCTCGGCGACAAAGGCGGCGGTCAGGGTGGCGATACCGCAAAGCCGGCCGGCGAAATTCAGCGCCACCCGCTCGGCCGAGAGAATCGAGGCCGCCTCGCCCTCGATCTCGGCCAGCGTATCGCCGGGGGCGAATTGCGCGCCGTCGGGGCGATGGACGCATAAGGTCAGCGCCGGGTCGATCAGCCGAAAGGCAATGGCCGCCAGTTGCATCCCCGAGACCACGCCCGCCTCGCGCGCCTTGATGCGCGCGGTGTAGCGGGTGCCCGCCGGGATCACCGTGCGCGTGGTGATGTCGCCGAATGTGCCCAGATCCTCGGTCAGCGCGGCGCGAACCAGCGGTTCAAGGATCATGTCGGGCAGTGGTGGCATCTGGGGCGGCATCGGGGTCATATCGTCTCCTTCAGGCGCTCGCGCAGCGCCAGGGCATCGGTCAGCGTCAGGAACGACCGCTGCGCCTGCGGCAAGGTTTCGGGAAAATCCGAACGGCAATGCGCCCCCCGGCTTTCCCGCCGCATCAGCGCCGCGCCGGCGATCAGCGTGGCGGTGGCGGTCATGTTCAACAGCGCCGGGCAATCGGGCTGGGCGGCCTCGACCTTGGCGATCTCGTGCAGGCAACGGCTCAGGCCGTCTGCGTCGCGCACTACGCCCGCGCCCTCGGTCATCGCCCGGCGCAGCCGCGCGACCAGCGCCGGATCGGGAACCGCGGCGGGCGCAAGTTCGGGCAGCACGAGTGGCGCGGCCTCCTCGGGCAGATCGCTTGCCGCCTCGATCGACAGCGCCGCGCGGCGGGCATAGACCAGCGCCTCAAGAAGCCCGTTCGAGGCCAGACGGTTCGCGCCATGCAGCCCGGTCGAGGAGGCCTCGCCGCAGACCCAAAGCCCCGGCAGACTGGCGCGGCCATCGGCATCCACCGAAACCCCGCCCATATGGTAATGCGCCGCCGCCGCCACCGGGATCTGCGCCCGGGTGGGGTCGATCCCCGCCCGGGCGCACGCCCCGGCCACGGCGGGAAATTCGGTCAGGATGCGGTCGCCAAGGCAGTCGCGCGTGTCCAGCGCCGGCCGCAGCCCAGCCTGTGTCTGGCGGTAAACCGCGCGCGCCACCACATCGCGCGGCGCCAGCTCCGCATCGGGATGAATGCCCTGCATGAAGCGTTCGCCAAGGCGGTTCACCAGATGCGCGCCTTCGCCCCGCAGGGCTTCGGTCGCCAAGGGCGCAGGGTCTTCGCCGCAATCGATGGCGGTGGGGTGGAACTGCACGAATTCGGGATCCGCGATCACCGCGCCCGCGCGCGCGGCCATCCCGATCACCTGCCCGCGAATGCGCGGCGGGTTGGTCGTCACCGCGTAAAGCCCGCCCGAGCCGCCGCCGGCCAGCAGCACCGCCGGCCCTTCGATGGCAATGGGGCGCGAGCCATCGGCCCGCGTCACCTCGACGCCGGTGACGCGGCCGTCGCAAAGCCGCAACCCGGTCGCCATCATCCCCTCGAGCACCTGCACCGAAGGCGTTTCGCGCACCGTGGCGATCAGCGCGCGCATGATTTCGGCCCCAGCCTGATCGCCCCGCACCCGCACCACCCGGGCAAAGCCATGCGCCGCCTCGCGCGACATGACATAGCTGCCATCGGGATTACGGTCGAAGGGCGTGCCCAGCCGCGTGAGGTCCAGAATATGCTGGCGCGCCTCGTGGGTGACCAGATCGGCCACGCCCGCGTCCACGGTGCCCGCACCCGCGCGCAGCGTGTCGCGGGCATGCGCCTCGGGCGAATCGGCGGGGTCCATGGCGGCCGCGACACCGCCTTGCGCCCAAGCCGAGCTGGCCCCCTGCCCCAGAACCTCGGGCGAGATCATCAGCACCGGACGCGGCGCCAGTTTCAGCGCCGCATAAAGCGCCCCAAGCCCCGCGCCCACGATAATGACGCGGTCGGTCGCAACGGTTTTCGTCATCCGCTCAGGCCGCCAACTTGCGCGACAGATCGATCATGCGCTGCACGGCGATGCGCGCGCGCTCGGCGACCTGCGGATCGACTTCGACCGCGCCGGTCATCGTGTGCAGCGACCACAGCACCTTTTCCAGCGTGATCTTCTGCATATAGGGGCACATGTTGCAGGGGCCGAGGAACTCGACGTCAGGATTCGCGTCCGAGATGTTCGAGGCCATCGAACATTCGGTGACCAGCATCACCTGCTTGGGCCGTTCCTTTTCCACCCAGCCCTGAATATTCGCGGTCGAGCCGGCATAATCGGCCTCGGCCACCACTTCGGGCGGGCATTCAGGATGGGCGATGATCTTCAGCCCCGGATGCCAGTCGCGGAAATCGCGCAGGTCCTGGGCGGTAAAGCGTTCATGCACGATACAGGCGCCATCCCACCAGACCACGCGCTTTTGCGGCACCTTGTTGGCGACGTTCTGCGCCAGCCACTTGTCGGGGGTCATGATGACCGTATCGCTTTCCATCGCGGCGACAATCTGGGCCGCGTTGGCCGAGGTGCAGCAGATGTCGGATGCGGCTTTCACCTCGGCGGTGGTGTTGACGTAGCTGACCACCGGCGCGCCGGGGAAACGCGCGCGCATCTGGGCGATGCCTTCGGCGGTGATGCTTTCGGCCAGCGAACAGCCCGCCTCCATATCCGGCATCAGCACGGTTTTCGTGGGGTTCAGGATCTTCGAGGTCTCGGCCATGAAATGTACGCCGCATTGCACGATCACATCGGCCTGAACCTCGGTCGCCTTGATCGCCAGATGCAGGCTGTCGCCCACGACATCCGCGATGCCATGATAGATTTGCGGCGTCATGTAGTTATGCGCCAGCACCACGGCATTGCGTTCGCGTTTCAGCCTGTTGATCGCGGCGACATACGGGGCATGGATCGCCCAATCGGGCCAGGGCATGACGCGGTCCATACGGGCATGAATGTCCTTCATGCTTTCCGCCAGCTCCAGCGAGGGCGCCAGATCGTAGTGCCGGGCCAGCTCGTCCCGAATGGATGTCAGATCGAGCATTTGTCCTCCCCAAAAGACCGCCCGGATCGGTCAGGCCGACACCGGGCCAAAGCTCATGTGCCGCGTTTGCTAACGGATTGATCCCGCGAGGGCAAACCCATTCCCGCCTATAACGCATCAGGCCTTGGGTTAGTTCAGGTGCTGCCCAAATTTCAGGCAAAACCCTCACCGACCCAATGCGCCGGGATCAGTCCGCGCAGGGCGTTTCCGACCCATAGCC
>JAGPGI010000055.1 GCA_018056045.1 Paracoccus sp. (in: a-proteobacteria) | reverse complement strand
CTTGAACACCGAACGCGCGGCAGATTGCAGCCCGGGCATATCATGCGAGCGGGCAAAACCGACCAGATCCGCAGCAGCACCGAGCGAGAAGCGATGAACGACCGCAACGAAGATCAGCGTCACGGCAGTCGCCATGAGCGCCGAGATCAGAACCTCTTCGAAGCGGTCGAGGAAACGCAGCAACATGGCATACCTCGATATGGGGGAAGGGGGGACGCAGCGAGGGCGTCCCCCGAGTTGGCCTATTCGGGGATCAGTTGGTTCCGATCGCCTGATAGGCTTGCTGGATCAGGTCGGCGCCAATGCGGTCGGCCATTTCCTCATGCACGGGCTTGAGGACTTCAAGCCATTCGGCGCGCTCTTCGTCGGTCATCTCGTGGAATTCGGTGGTGCCGGCGGCCTTCATCGCTTCCAGCGACTTGTCGTTTTCCTCGGCGGCGATGCCATTGGCATAGACGGTCGCCTCGGTCATGGCCTTGTCCAGATTGGCGCGCACATCCTCGGGCAGGCCGTCCCAGAACGCCTTGTTCACGATCACCGCATAGCCCAGATAGCCATGGCGCGAGATGGTGGCGTGCTTTTGCACTTCATGCATCTTCTGGGTGTACATGTTCGAGGGCGGGTTCTCGGTGCCGTCGACAACGCCGGTCTGCAGCGCCTGATACACTTCCGAGAAAGCCATGACCTGCGGCACGGCGCCAAGCGCCTCCATCTGCGCCTCGAGGATCTTCGAGGACTGGATGCGCATCTTCAGGCCAAGGAAATCGTCGGGATGCACCACGGGCGAGTTCGCCGACATGATCTTGAAGCCGTTATCCCAATAGGCCAGACCCTTGATGCCCTTGTCTTCCAGCTTGGCCAGAAGGCCCTTGCCGACGTCGCCATCGGTGATCTTGCGCAGCTCGTCGCGATTGGCGAACAGCATCGGAAGGTCGAACAGCTCGAACTGCTGGACGCCCAGCGGGCCGAACTTGGCCAGCGACGGCGCGAGCATCTGCACGGCGCCCAGTTGCAGCGCCTCAAGCTCTTCCTTGTCCTTGTAGAGCTGGCTGTTGGGATAGATTTCGACCTTGACCTTGCCTTCGGTATATTGCTCGGCCAGTTCCTTGAACTTCTGCGCGCCTTTGCCCTTGGGCGTGTCGGGGGCGACGACATGGCTGAATTTGATGGTGATGGCGTCCTGAGCCAGCGCGGGCAGCGCGGTGGACATGGCAATGGCAACGGCCCCCGCCATGGCGGTGAAGCTGCGACGAGTCAGCATGGCTTTCTCTCCCTGTTTACTTTTCCGCCCCTCCGAGCGGTGGTTACTTTCTTGTCACCATCGCGTGAACATCGCTATTGTGGGTTTCCGCAATAGCCCGGCCCGCGGGCTTGCGGTCGCGAGATGGTGCGCTGGGGGGATGCAAGTGATCCGAGGCGACAGACCGGCCCGGCTGGCGGGGGGCAAGCCCGCGCCCTATGGCGACCCGTGGTCGGGCGAGGGCGGCGTGCCGGCGCGGCACGGGATCGACCTTTTGTCGCTGGTGCCGCTCTTTGCCATCGTGGCGCTGGTCGCGCTGGTGACGCTGGCGATCTGGATCGCCAATCGCAGCGAGACCGAGCAGGCGCGCACCAAGCTGGCCACTGACGCGCTTTGGGTCGAGCAGACCCTGCGCTTTCAGATGTCGGTCGATGAGGATATGCTGGTCAGCATGTCGCTGGACACCGCCAGCGGCATTTCCACCGCCACCATCGACGCCCGCGCCCGCGCCCATATCGCCGGCAGCCCGGAATTCCTGTCGGTGGTCTGGTATGATGCCGAAGGTCGGCGCATCCGCGCGCTGCCGGGCCGCGAGGCGCCGGGCGATGATGTGCTGGTAGGCCGGCTGGCGCAGATCGGCGTCAGCACCGCACGGCCAAGCTATGGCGACATCGCCCCCGATGGCAGCGTCGCCATGGGCCTTGCCCTGCCGGGCGGGCGGGGCTTTGTGACCGCGACGCTGTCTCTGCCCTTGCTGCTCAACCGCCACCTGCCCTGGTGGATCGCTGAACAATATGGCGTGCGCATCCTGTCCAGCGCCGGGGCCGAGATCGCCGCCCGCCAGCGCCTGACCCCAACTCAGGACAGCCCCAGCCATACGATCAGCTTCGACCCACCGCTGCGCGGTGTGGCGGTGCAGATCAACGCCTATCGTGCGCCGACCTCGTTTCGCACCACGCTGCTGATGGCGGTGATCGGCGGGCTGGCGATCTTTGCCATTCTGGCGCTGGTGATCCTGTTTCGCAGCGCCGGACATCGCCGGCTGGCGGAACTGCGCCTGCGCAATGAAACCGCGTTCCGCCGCTCGATGGAGGAAAGCCTGACCGTCGGACTGCGCGCCAAGGACCATTCGGGCCGCATCCTTTATGTCAACTCGGCCTTCGCCAATCTGGTCGGATGGGAGGTCTCGGAACTGGTCGGGCGCATGCCGCCCATGCCCTATTGGGATCCCGAGCGGCTGTCGGAAACCGAAGAGCGCCACCGCGAACTGGCCCGGGGCGGGCGGACCGTGCGCAGCTTCGAGACCCGCTTCCTGCATCGCGACGGGCATGCGATCGAGGTCCAGGTTTTCGACGCGCCGCTGATCGACGCGGCCGGCAAGCATCGCGGCTGGATGGGCTCGGTCATCGACATCACCGAACAGAAGCGCGTGGCCCGGCTGGCGCGGGCGCAGGACGAGACCATGGCCCGCACCGGCCGGCTGGTGACGCTGGGCGAGATGGCCTCGACGCTGGCGCATGAGCTGAACCAGCCCCTGGCGGCCATCGCCTCATATGCGGCGGGCATGCAGAACCTGATGGAGCGCGGCAATGCCGACCCGGCGCTGATGCGCGAGGCCAATCAGAAACTGGCCCGGCAGGCCGGGCGCGCCGGACAGATCATCCGCCGCATTCAGGATCTGGTGAAAAAGCGCGAGCCGCGTTTCTCCGAGACCCGTCTGGACGAGGTCATCGCCGAAACGGTCGAGTTCCTTCAGGCCGATGCGCGCGAGCACCGGGTCCTGCTGGCAACCGCCATTTCCCCCGTCCCGCCGGCTCAGGCCGACCGCATCCTGCTGGAACAGGTTCTGATCAACCTGATCCGCAACGGCATGGAGGCGATGGGCGAAAACCGCATCAGTGACCAGCTCGAGGTGCGGCTGCTGACCGAGGCGGACCACATGGTGATCGAGGTCGCGGATGGCGGCGCCGGCATCGCCCCGGAACTGGAAGGACGGCTGTTCGACGCCTTCGCCACCACCAAGCCCCAGGGCATGGGCATGGGGCTGAAAATCTGCCGCTCTATCGTGGAACTTCATGGCGGATCGCTGACCCACCGGCCGGGCGAGGCTGGCGGCACCGTCTTCCGCATCCAGCTGCCCTTGCGCGACGGGGCGGAAAAGGGGACGACATGGGCGGCATAGGGGGAAGTGGCAGGAAGGGGGCGGCATGACGGGCCCGGGCATGATCCATATCGTCGATGACGAAGAGGCGATCCGCGACGCGCTGAGCTTTCTCTTTACCTCGCGCGGCGTGCCCTCGCGCGGCTGGCCCTCGGGCGAGGCGTTTCTGGCCGCGCAGCCGCTCAAGGATTGCGCCTGCGTCATTCTGGACGTGCGCATGGGCGAACTCAGCGGGCCGGAGACCTTTCAGCGCCTGCGGGCGCTGGGAAATGCCGCGCCGGTGATCTTTCTGACCGGCCATGCCGACGTGCCCATCGCGGTGCAGGCGCTGAAGGCCGGGGCCTATGACTTTCTGGAAAAGCCCTTCAACGACAATCAGATCGTCGATCTGGCGCTGGCGGCAATCCAGACCCATCTCGCCGCCGAGGCCGAGGCCGCCAGCCGCCGCGACCTCGCCGCTCGTCGCGCCACCCTGTCGGCGCGCGAGGACGAGGTCATGGGGCTGATGCTCAGCGGGGCGATGAACAAGCAGATCGCGGCGTCGCTGGAGATCTCGATGCGCACGGTCGAGGTGCATCGCGGCCGGGTGCTGGCCAAGATGGGGGTCAGGAACGCGGTCGAACTGGCCGCCATGCTGTCCGCCGACGAGAATGCGCCCCGCAGCGGCGATTGATGCGCTGCGGCTGTCCCGGCCGTGATAGACGCGGAAATCGTCGCGCGAAAAACCTTCGTGGAAGGCGGCGGTCAGGGTGATCGAGTTCAGCCGCTCAAGCCGGGGCAGGCGGCCCAGCACCCGCACCCGGCCCATCTCGGCGATGATGCGCTGGGTCTCGGGCGCGGCATCGCCGATCAGCGCCACCCCCAGCACCGGCACGCCGCGATCGCGCATGGCCGCGAGTGACAGCAGCGTATGGTTGATGGTGCCCAGCCGGGTGCGCGCGCAAAGCACCGTCGGCAGCCGCCAGCGCGCCAGCACGTCCAGAAAGGTCCGGCGCCGGTTCAGCGGCACCATCACCCCGCCGGCGCCCTCGATCACCAGATAGCGCGGCACCACCGGAGGATTGAGCTTTTCGGCATTGATCTCGACCCCCTCGAGTTCGGCGGCGTGATGGGGCGATGCCGGCGTCCGCAGCAGCCATGTCTCGCGCAGGATCCGCCCTTCGGGCAGGCCCGACAGGCGCGCCACCGCCTGACTGTCGGTGCCGCCCTCGATCCCGGCCTGAACCGGTTTCCAGTAGATCCCATCCAGCGCGCCCACCAGCCCGGCGGCAAAGATCGTCTTGCCGATCCCGGTATCGGTGCCAGTGACGACGATGGCGTGTTTGACGATGGCATGGGTCATGGGCAAAGCCTCATTCAGCAGCGATATCGTTTCGGATTGGCAATTCGGCAGCCCGCATCCCCAGCCGCATCAGCAGCTCCGCATCCTTGCCGCGCTGGGGATTGGCGGTGGTCAGCAGCCGCTCGCCGGTGAAGATCGAATTGGCGCCGGCCAGAAAGCACAGCGCCTGCGCCTCGTCGCTCATCGAGTCGCGGCCCGCCGACAGGCGCACCACGCTTTGCGGCATCAGGATCCGCGCCAGCGCCACCAGCCGAACGAATTCCAGCACCCCGGCGGGTCGGGCCTTTTCCATGACCGGCGTGCCCGCGACCGGCATCCACATGTTCAGCGGCACGCTGTCGGGATGGCCGGGCAACGTGGCCAGCGTCACCAGCATCGAGATGCGGTCGTCGACCGTCTCGCCCATGCCGACGATCCCGCCCGAGCAGACCCGGATGCCCCCGGCGCGGACATGCGCCAGCGTGGCCAGCCGGTCATCCATGGTCCTCGTGGTGATGATTTCCGGATAATAGTCCCGCGAGGTGTCGATATTGTGGTTGTAGTAATCCAGCCCCGCCTCGGCCAGTTGCGCGACCTGCGGCGGCGTCAGCATGCCCAGCGTGACGCAGCTTTCCATGCCAAGCGCGCGCACGCCCCGGATCATGGCGCAGACCGCCGCCATATCGCGATCCTTGGGGCTGCGCCATGCCGCGCCCATGCAGAAACGGGTGGCGCCGGCATCCCGTGCGCGCCGCGCCTCGGCCAGAACCTGCTCGACCTGCATCAGCTTCGAGGCCGAAAGCCCGGTCTGGTGATGCGCGCTTTGCGAGCAATAGCCGCAATCCTCGGGGCAGCCGCCGGTTTTTATAGATAGCAGCGTCGCGGTCTCGATTACCTCTGGGTCGAAATGCCGGCGATGCAGGTCCTGCGCGCGCGACATCAGCGCGGGCAGGGGCAGATCGTAGATGGCGCGGGCCTCGGCCTCGGTCCAGTCGTGACGCAGGACGGCGGCGGTTCGGGCAGGGGGGGCGGCGGGTTGGGTGGCCTGCCCTGGGGGCAGGCCGTTTGCAGCCCCGGTCATTGGCCGATCCTGCCCATGAAGCGCCGGGGCAGGGCCCGCGCGCCCAATGCGACCATGGCGATATTGATCAGGTCACCCAGAATGAACGGCGCGAAACCAAGCGCGATGACCTGACCCGCCGGAACGAATTTCAGCAGCCACAGCAGGCCGATCGCATAGGTGATCGCCAGCCCGGCCAGCATGGCGAGGACCTGCCCCGGCGTGCCACGACCCAGTGCCAATACGCCGGAAACCCAGCTTGCAGCCAGATATCCCAGCAGATAGCCGCCGGTCGGGCCGACCATATAGGCCAGACCAATGCCACGCTCGGGCGTGCCGGAAAAGACCGGCAACCCCGCCGCGCCAGCCATCAGATAGGCCATGAAGGTCGCAGTCGCCAGACGCGGCCCGGCGGCCAGCGCAATCGCCATGACCGCCAGCGTATGCAGCGTCATCGGCACCGGCCATGAGGGCACGCGAATCTTGGCGCAAAGGGTGATCAGGGCAACGCCCAGAACGATCACGGCACCCTTGCGGGCCACGCCCAGCAGAATCGGACGGGATAGGGCAGAGGTCGGATTCATCATCGCTCCTTGCGGCAATAGATAGTTTAACTAACAATCTATATTGATGGCAATGTGGCGATGAGTCGCAATAGTTATTATAGATAATTTTATCCAACGATGGCGAAAGCGTCCCGTTGACGACCGCTCGCGCTGGCGATGGGGCGGTGGCCGATCCATTGCACATGCCGCGCCAGCGTCGCGCCGGCCATCTCGAGATCGCCCTTGCGCAGGGCGGCAAGGATGGCGCGGTGATCGTGATCGGTGCGCGCCTCCCATGTCGATTGCCAGGCCGTGAACAGGAAGCGCGCGCTGGCGGCATGCAGATCGTCGATCGAGGCCAGTAGTCGCGGCATCGCGCAGGGCTCGAGGATCAGGCGATGAAAGCTGCGGTTCGCCTCTTCCCATTCGCGCACATCGCGCGAGGCGTCGCCGGCCCGCGTCGCCTCATCCGCCGCATCCAGCACCGCCGGGGTCAGGTGCGGGGCGGCATGGCGCAGGGCCAGAACCTCAAGCGCGGCGCGCATGGCGGCGACCTCCTTGACCTCGTCCAGATCAAAGCTCGCCACCCGGACACCCTTGCGCGGCTCGCTGACCGCCAGCCCCTGCGCCTCGAGCCGGCGGAACGCCTCGCGCACGGGGACATGGCTGGCGCCGAACTCCTCGGCGATGTGGTCCTGACGCAGCCGCGCGCCCGGCTCGATCTGTCCGGCGATGATGCGGTCGGCCAGCACACGGCTGATGCGATGGGCGAGAGTGTCTTCGGATCTGCGGGTCATTTTTATAGATAATTCCGACATGGGGGGATTGTCGATACTTGGAACCGGCTGCCATAGCGACCCATCCGCAGCGCCATGTAAAGAATCTTTAACGTTTCGGTGACGCAATGGTTGATTTGCCCCCAAATCCCGCCTACCCACCCGGCGCGACCGCAGCGGTGAGAGCATGGCCCAGAACGACCACGAATCCCGACATCTCGAGACGCTGGACCGCGATCTCGGGCGCTTCTCGAATCTGGAAATGGCGGCAAGCTATGTCTCGCGGCCTCTGGTGGGTCCGGGCATCGCCTTTGTCTTCATCATGCTGGCGGGTCTGGCTGCGGCGCTGTCGCTGGGCCAGACCAGCAACACGCTGATCGTGGTCATCGCCGCGACCTTCGGCGCCTATATGGCGCTGAATATCGGCGCCAATGACGTTGCCAACAACATGGGTCCGGCGGTCGGCGCCAATGCCATGACCATGGGCGGCGCCATCGTCATCGCCGCGATCTTTGAAAGCGCCGGGGCGCTGATCGCCGGCAGCGACGTGGTCTCGACCATCTCCAAGGGCATTGTCGCGCCCGACAGCATCGGCGAGCCCTCGGTCTTCATCTGGGCGATGATGGCGGCGCTGCTGTCATCGGCCTTGTGGGTGAATCTGGCGACCTGGATCGGGGCGCCGGTCTCGACCACGCATTCGGTCGTGGGCGGCGTCATGGGCGCGGGGATCGCCGCGGCCGGTTTCGGCGCGATCAACTGGGGCATGATGGGCGCCATCGCCGCAAGCTGGGTGATCTCGCCGGTGCTGGGCGGGCTGAGCGCGGCGGGCTTTTTGTGGTTCATCAAGGCCCGCATCATCTATCAGCCCGACAAGATCGCGGCGGCGCGCAAATGGGTGCCGGTGCTGGTCGGCATCATGTCGGGCGCATTCGCCGCCTATCTGGCGCTGAAGGGGCTCAAGAACCTCGTCAAGATCTCAATGGGGACGGCGATGCTGCTGGGGCTGGGGATCGGCATCGCCACATGGCTGGTGATGATCCCGGTCGTCCGCCGCCAGTCCGAGGGGCTGGAGAACCGCAACAAGTCGCTGAAGGTGCTGTTCGCGATTCCGCTGGTCGTCTCGGCGGCGCTGCTGAGCTTTGCCCATGGCGCCAATGATGTCGCGAACGCGGTCGGGCCGCTGGCCGCCATCGTGCAGGCCTCGCAGACCGGCGACTTTACCCATGATGTCAGCATTCCGGTCTGGGTGATGCTGATCGGGGCCTTCGGCATCAGCTTCGGCCTGTTCCTGTTCGGCCCCAAGCTGATCCGCATGGTCGGCAGCCAGATCACCAAACTGAATCCGATGCGCGCCTTTTGCGTGGCGCTGTCGGCGGCGCTGACGGTGATCGTGGCCAGTTGGCTGGGCCTTCCGGTCAGCTCGACCCATATCGCGGTCGGTGCGATCTTTGGCGTCGGCTTCTTCCGCGAATGGGATACCGAGCGCCGCCTGCGCCTGTCTCAGGACGAGGCAGACCGTCCCCGCATCCCGCCCGAGGAGCGCCGCCGCCGCAAGCTGGTGCGCCGCTCGCATGTGATGACCATCGCCACCGCCTGGGTGGTGACGGTGCCCGCCGCGGCCTTCCTGTCGGCGCTGATCTTTCTGGCGATCCAGATGGTGACGGCCTGACCGGGCTCAGCCCAGCTTGAAGATATCGCGGATCGATTCGCCCGCCGTCAGCCGCGCGGTCCATTCGGCCTCAAGCCGCAGTTTGGCCTCGGCCGCGTTGATCAGCCTTGGCAGCAACGCCGGAGGCAGCGCCACCAGCCCGTCATCGTCGCCGATGATCAGATCGCCGGGCGCGATGGCAATGCCGCCGATCATGATGCCGCCATTTACCTCGCCGATGCGGGCGGTGGTCGGGCCCAGCGGATTGACCGCGCGGGCATAGACTGGCAGGCCGGGCATCGCCGCCAGACCGGCGACATCGCGCACCGCGCCGTCGCAGACCAGCCCGGCCGCGCCCTGCCGGTGCAGATGCCCGCCCAGAATATCGCCGATCATCGCATGATGGGTCTGCGCGCCCGCGTCGATCACCAGCACATCGCCCGGCCCGATCGCACCCACCGCATGCAGCACCGCGCCGAAATCCGGCGGCGTGCTGCGCGCCGTGACCGCGCGCCCGAACAGCGCCGCCTGCTGACCCACCGGCCGAAGCGGCCGGATCGCCGGGTCGATCTGGTGCGAGGGCGTCAGATCCGCTGCGACCGCCACCGGAATATGCCGCCAGCGGTCCAGCAGGCCCTCGGGGATCGGCTCATGCGCCGGGGGGTGGATGGTCACGGTCATGGCGTCAGCTCCTTTCGGCAAGTGTGGCTTGGATCGCGCTGGCCAGACGCCGGACGCCCTCGGCCAGACGCTCGGGGGCATTCAGGGTAAAGTTGATGCGCATTGCGCCCCGGTCAAGCCCTTCGGGGTCAAAAACGCTGCTGGGCGAGATGCAGACGCCATGGGCCAGCGCATGGGCCAGCAGACGGTCGGTATCAAGGCGCGGATCGCGCGCCCGCGCCCAGACGAACATGCCCCCCGAGGGGTGCTGCCACTCCAGATGCGCGCCCAGATGCTCATGCATCGCCGCGCAAAGCGCGTCGCGCCGGCTGCGATATGTCGCCAGAATATCCGGCAGGATGCGCCCCGGAATGTCGCGCTCGAACGCGAGCAGGGCGATCATCTGCCCCAGCCCGCTGCTGCACATGTCGCTGCCCTGCTTGGCCGCCGCCAGCGCCCCGATCATCTCTGGCGCCGCAATGATCCAGCCGATGCGCAGCCCCGGCGTCAGCTCTTTCGAAAGTGTCCCCATATAGACCACCGGCCCGTCATAGGTGCCGGGTTTGCGCGCGCCGGACAGGTCCAGGAGCCGGGGCAGGGGCGTCCCCTCATAGTAAAGCACGCCATAGGGGTCGTCCTCGATCAGCCATGTCCCGGTCTGATGCGCGGCATCGACCAGCGACTGCCGCTGCGCCAGCGGCACCAGCCGCCCCGAGGGGTTCGAGAAATTCGGCACCGTATAGGCAAATTGCGCCCCGGCCAGCGCGGTGACCGGATCAAAACCCGCATCCTCAAGCCGCATCGGGCGATATTCCGGGTCGCGCGGACGCCACGCATCCAGCGCCCCCAGATAGGCGGGGCTTTGCGCGGCGATCATCGTCGCACCCGGCTCGAGCAGCACCTTGCCCACCAGCTCCAAGGCCTGCATGCCGCTGGTGGTGATCAGCACATTCTCGCGCCCAAGCCGCAGCGTAGGGGTCGAGAAGCGCGCCGCAATCAGATCGCGCAGCGCCGGCAGGCCGGGGATCGGGCCGTAAGCCAGCGTCTCGACCGGGTGGTTGCGGACCACCTCGGCAGCCAGTTCGGCCAGCTCGTCAACGGGCCACAGCGCCGGTTCCGGCAAGCCGCCGGCCAGATTGATCAGGTCCGGGTTCTGCCCCGCCGCCAGAAAGACCGAAGTGACGTCATTGCTTTGCGACAGCCAGCGGGCAAAGCCGGGGCGCGGGGCCCCGGGCGCGGGCATCGGGTCTGTCCTTGGGGCGCGCTGGGGCTGGCTGGACATGCGGTTTCCTTGTCATTGATCTGGATTATACGCCGGTCGCGGCATTTGTCTTGACGTCGTTCCGGGCAGGATTCGCGGGCCGTCTAGCATTCCAACGGCTCAAAGGCACCCCCGGACCCGGTGCCCTGCGCTTGTGTCCGGCCCCGATCTGGCTCACAAACCCGGCATCACAGAACGGAGACGGGCATGAACGCGCTGAAACGGATCGGCATCGACACCTATATGCTG
>JAGPGI010000383.1 GCA_018056045.1 Paracoccus sp. (in: a-proteobacteria) | reverse complement strand
GAATACAGCAAGACCAATCCACAAGGAAAAAGGCCGGGCGATATCGCGCCCGGCCTTTTCATTCTGTCGGCTCAGGCATGCCCGCTCAGTTCGCGGGCACCGCCACCGGCTCTTCCTGCGGCGGGCTGGCCAGTGCTTCCGGCATCGGCGTCAGCGTGACCCCGGCAGCCGCGCCCAAAGGCTCACCCTCGCGGTTGGTTTCGGTCGGGGCCACGGCCTCGTCCGTCGCGGCCTCGGCGGGGGCTTCCGACACAGCCGCCGCCGGACGCGGCACCGGCACCGGATTGGCCTTGCCGGCACCGTCATTGCGCAGATAGTCGAAGAACTCGCCTTCGGGCTGGATCACCAGCGAGCTGTTCTCGCCCTTCAGCGCACGCTCATAGGAGACCATCGAACGGGTGAAGGCGAAGAACTCGGGATCGCGGCCAAAGGCATCGGCATAGATGGCGCTGCGGCGGCCGTCGGCCTCACCGCGCACGATCTCGGCCTTCTTGCGCGCTTCCGAGGTCAGCTCGACCACGGTCCGGTCGGCGGCAGCGCGGACGCGCTGCGCGGCCTCGCCGCCACGGGCGACCTCGTCGGCGGCTTCGCGTTCACGCTCGGCCCGCATCCGGGCATAGGTGGCGTTCAGGTTCTGCTCGGGCAGATCGGTCCGGGTCAGGCGCACGTCGATGACGCGCACGCCCAGATCCTCGGCCTCGGTCCGGGCCAGATCGCGGATGCGGTTCATCAGCGGCGTGCGGTCATCCGACAGCACCGTCGTCGAGGGGACCGAGCCCAGCACCTGACGGATGGCGCTGTTGATGATCGAATCCAGCCGCTCCTGCACGCGCGGCAGGCCCAACCCCTGGGTCGCCTGATAGACGCGCTGCGCATCGACCACCTGCCAGCGGGCAAAGGCGTCGACGACCAGACGGCGGTCATCCAGCGGCGTGACCTCCATCGGGCTGGTGGGCAGGCCCAGGATGCGGGCGTCGTATTTCACCACCGAATCCAGCAAGGGCACCTTGATTCCCAGACCGGGATTTTCGCGCACCGTCACCACTTCGCGAAAGCGCAGGACCAGCGCTCGTTCGCGCACATCGACGATATAGACCGAGCTGACGACCAGAACACCGATCACGACCAGAGCCGGCAGCGCCAGCGTCGAAATAAAGCGTTTCATCAGTTCGTCCCCCCGGTGGCATTGCTGCGGGCATTGGTGCCGCCGGTCCCTGTGTTTCTGAGTTGATCAAGCGGCAGATAGGGCACGACGCCCTGCCCGGCCTCGCCATCAAGGATGACCTTATTCGCGTTGCCCAGAACTTTTTCCATGGTTTCCAGATACATCCGGCGGCGCGTGACCTCGGGTGCCTTGACATACTCGTCATAGACCGAGTTGAAGCGCGCGGCCTCGCCCTCGGCGGTGTTGACGGCCTCGGCGCGATAGGCCTCGGCGCGTTCGATCAGGGCGGCGGCCTCGCCGCGGGCGCTCGCAAGCACCCGGTTGGCATAGGCGTCGGCCTCTTTTTCAAGGCGGTCGCGTTCCTGCTGGGCGGCCTGCACCTCGCGGAAGCTGTCGATCACCTCGCGCGGCGGGTCGGCGCGGTCAAGGTTGACGCGGACCACGTTGATCCCGGCCTCATAAAGGTCCAGCGTCTGCTGGACGTTTTCCTGCAGCTCGGCGCGGATGGTTTCGCGGTCGCGGTTCAGGATCGGCGCCATTTCCGAGCGCGCCACGATGTCGCGCATGGCGGATTCGGCGACGGCCCGGATCGTGCCCGGCGGGTCGGCAAGGTTGAACAGGAACTGTTCGGGGTCCGAGACATTCCAGACCACCTGATAGCCCATGTCGACGATGTTCTGGTCGCGGGTCAGCATCAGCCCGCTATCCATCGAGCCGGCCTGCCCCAGACCGACCTCGGTCACGCGCTCGCCCGTCGCCAGCACGATTTCCTTGGTCACCACCGGCCAGGGCGCAAAATTCAGACCCGGCGTTCCGATGGCATAGGGGCGCCCGAACATCAGTTCGACCGAGCGCTCGCCCTCGTCCACGGTATAGAAGGACATGAAGGACCACACGACCGCCGCGCCGATGGCCACAAGGCCCCAGGCGCCGCGCCCCATGTGGAACTGCGGCCGGATCGGACCGCGCGGGCCGCCCGGACGGTTGCCGCCCCCCGAGGGCTTGCCGCCCATCAGGACGCGCAGCCGGTCCTGACCCTTGCGGACCAGTTCCTCGATCTCGGGCATCTGGTCACCACGACGCGGCCCCTGCGGCTGGTCGTCATCGCCGCCCTTGTCACCGCCGGCATTACCCCAGGGGCGCTGACCGCCCCCCTGCGGCGGCTGCTTGCCGCCCTTGCCGTCATCTCCGCCGCCCCAAGGGCCTTGTCCCGCCATTAATCTCTTGCCTCGTACTTGTGTCGTTCTTTGTCTGAAACTGGTGGCATCGGCCAGAAAATCAAGCCGATGCGCGCGTTTTGTCAGAATGAGTGCCGCCAATCCGCCGACTGGGCTTGCGCATGGTCACAAGCTCTTCGGCCAAGGTCGGGTGGACGGCGATGGCCGCGTCGAATTGCGCCTTGGTCGCGCCCATGCCCATGGGGATGGCGACAAGCTGGATCATCTCGCCCGCCTCGGGGCCAAAGATGTGGCACCCCAGCACCTTCTGGCTTTCCGCATCCACGATCAGCTTCATCACCGCCCGCGCCTCGGAGCCGCCAAACAGCGAGCGCATCGGCCGGAAGCTGGCGACATAGACGTCCGAGGGCGTGGCGCGCGCCTCGGCCTGTTCCTCGGTCAGGCCGATGGTCGCGACCTCATGCGGGCGCAGATAGACGGCGGCGCCGAACAGGCTGTGATCGACCTTGCGGGGCTTGGCGCCAAAGACGGTATCGGCAAAGCTGTGGCCTTCGCGGATGGCGACCGGGGTCAGGTTCACGCGGTCGGTCACATCGCCCACCGCATAGATCGAGGGGACCGAACTCTGCGACCATTCATCGACGAGGATCTCGCCCTTGCGGCCCAGCTTGACGCCGGCCTCTTCCAGCCCCAGCCCGGCCGTATAGGGCGCGCGGCCGGTCGCGAACATCACCGCCTCATAGACCCCGCTGCTGCCATCGTCGAAACTGGCGCGGATGCCGGCCTCGTCGCGGTCCAGCCGGGTCGGGCTGACGCCAAGGCGCAGGTCGACGCCGACGACGCGCAGCTGTTCGGTGGCGTGGCGGCGCATCTCGCCATCGAAGCCGCGCAGCACCGCATCGCCGCGATAGGCCAGCGTGGTCCTGACCCCCAGCCCGTTCAGGATGGTGGCGAATTCGCAGGCGATGAAGCTGCCGCCGACCACA
>JAGPGI010000382.1 GCA_018056045.1 Paracoccus sp. (in: a-proteobacteria) | reverse complement strand
CGATAAAGCCCGCCTCAGCGAGTTCCGCCGCGCGCAGGATCTGCGCCTCGGAGGCATCGGGGCGGCCATAGGCGATATTGTCGCGGATCGAGCGGTGCAACAGCGAGGTATCCTGCGTCACCACCCCGATCGCCGCGCGCAGGGATTCCTGCGTGACCTGCGAAATATCCTGCCCGTCGATCAGGATGCGCCCCGATTCCAGATCGTGAAAGCGCAGCATCAGGTTGACCAGCGTCGATTTGCCCGCGCCCGAGCGTCCGACCAGACCGATCTTTTCACCCGGCGCGATGGTCAGGCTCAGATCGTCCAGCACCGCGCCGCGACCGGGCCGCGCCACCTCGCCATAGCGGAAGGTCACATGGTCGAAATCGACGCCCCCCCGCTGCGTTACCAGCTTTTCCGCACCCCGGGCATCGGTGACCATGCGCGGCAGCGCCAGCGAGCCGATGCCGTCGCGCACCGTGCCGATATTCTCGAACAGCCCGGCGAATTCCCACATGATCCAATGCGACATGTTGCCCAGCCGCAAGGCCAGCGGCACGGCGACGGCGACGGCCCCGACCTCAACCTGCCCCCGGCTCCACAGCCAAAGCCCCAGCAGCGTCACCGAGAATGTCAGCAGCGAATTCAGCGTCGACAGCAGGATGTTCTGCACCGAGGCAAGCCGCATCTGGCCATGCACCGTGACCAGAAACCCCTCCATGCTTTCGCGCACGTAAGCCTCTTCGCGCGATGAATGCGAAAAGAGCTTCACGGTCGAGATATTGGTATAGCTGTCCACGACCCGACCGGTCATCACCGCGCGGGCATCGGCCTGCGCCTCGCTGATGCGGCTGATGCGCGGAATGATCCACCACAGCAGCAGCCCGTAAAGGACGCCCCAGGCCAGGAACGGCAGCGCCAGCCAGCCATCGGTCGAGGCCGCAAGGATCAGCGCGCCGATGAAATAGACGCTGACATAGACCAGCACGTCCATGAACTTCATCGCCACTTCGCGCACGGCCAGCGCGGTCTGCATCAGCTTGGTGGCGATCCGGCCGGCGAATTCGTCCTGAAAATAGCTCATCGACTGGCGCAGCAGATAGCGATGCGCCTGCCAGCGGATGCGCTGGGGCATGTTGCCCATCAGCGTCTGATGCATGATCAGCGAAAACAGCACCTGCAACAGCGGCAGGCCGATGACAAGGATCGCGCCCATCAGCAGCAGGCGCCCGCCCTCATCGGCCCAGAAGCTGGCGCGGTCCGCCCCCGCCAGCCGGTCCACGAGCTGGCCCAGATAGCCAAAGAGCACCACCTCGGCCACCGCGATCAGCGCCGAGCACGCCGCCATGGCCAGCATGTAACCCTTGGCTCCCTGCGAGAAATGCAGGATGAAGCGCCAGAGGCCCGAAGGGGGCATCTGTGGCGGATCGGCGGGATAGGGATCAAGCCTCTGCTCGAACCAGCGAAACATCGCGAAACCTCGGAACATCAGTGAAAGCCGGACCGCAGAACTTGGCGCTGCACCCCGCAACTGTCAAGCCGGGGCGGGGTGTCCGTTGGCGCCGATGCCAAGGAAGGGGGGCTAAAGATATCGCGTCTCGGGCGCCGGATGCATCCAGTTGTCATGCGCACCATCGGCGTAAAAAATCGGTGCCGCGACCAGATCCGCCTCGGCGATACCGTCCAGCGCACCGACGCAGACCATGACGAAGTGCCCGCCAAGTTCGGGGATGTTGCCCTCGGTCCAGAGCCGGGTGCCGCAGCGCGCGCAGAAGCGGTGATGCATGTCCATGCCGTCATCGCTGCTGCGCGGGGTCTCGGCCAGAAACTCGGCGCCCTTGATCAGGCGAAAGCCGTCGGGGTCGGGCAGGCGCATCTCCCAATAGCGCATCTTGCGGCAAAAGCTGCAATTGCAGCGCATGGTGCCCTGCGACAGGTCGCCATCCGCCTCGAAGGCGACGGCGCCGCAGAAGCAGGATCCGTGATAGGTGGTCATGCCGGGTCTCCATGATGGACGGCCTCGATGTTATTGCCATCGGGATCCAGGACAAAGGCGCCGTAATAGCTGGCGTGGTAATGCGGCCGCAGCCCCGGCGCGCCGTTGTCGCGCCCGCCCGCCGTCAGCGCCGCCTTGTGGAAGGCATCGACCGTAGCGCGGTCGGGCGCGACAAAGGCGACATGGCAGGCGCCGCCGGCGGGGCCACCGCCCGAACCGATCCAGAAGAACGGATTGCCGTCGCGCCCATAGCCCAGATGCGCGCCATGGCCGCCGGTCATCTCTTCGGTCACCTCCATCACCAGACCGATGCCCAGAGGCTGCAGCGCCCCGTCATAAAAGGATCGTGCCCGGGCGAGATCCGAGACCGGAAAGCCGATGTGATCAATCATTGCCGTCCTCCTTGCTGTGAGGGGGACAGGGTGGCAGCCCCCTGCTGACAGATGGTGTCAGCAGTAGGCGTCTCGGGCGCATGCCCGGCCTTGGGGTTTCAGCCGCCGGCCAGCGTGATCGAATGGCCGCCATCGACCGGAAGGCAGACCCCGGTGATGAACTTCGCCTGATCCGAGGCCAGAAACACCGCCGCCCATGCCACGTCCCAGCCATCGCCCTGACGCTTCATCGGCACCATGGCGGCGCGTTTCGCCGCCATTTCGGCGGCATCGCCGTGATAGCCGGCAATGGCCTTTTGCACATGCGGCGTGTCCATCAGCCCCGGCATGATGACATTGGCCCGGATGCCCTTGGCCGCATATTCCACCGCCAGCGCCTGCGTGAACTGGTTCACCGCCGCCTTGGACGCGTAATACGAGGCATAAGGATAGCCGGTCCAGCGGATCGCGGCCAGCGACGAGATATTGACGATGGCGCCGGCGCCCTGCGCCTCCATGATCGGCAGGACCGCCTTGCAGGTCAGAAAGACCGAGGTCAGGTTGACGTCGATCACCCGCCGCCAGCTTTCCTCGCTGGCCTCAGCCGCGCCTCCGGGCAGGTTGATGCCGACATTGTTGTGCAGGATGTCGATGCGGCCCCATGTTTCGGTGACCTGCCGCACGACCTGCGCGATCTGGGCGGAATCGGTCACGTCGGCCCCGGCGGCCAGCGCCTCGCCGCCCTCGGCGCGGATGACGGCGGCGGTGGCCTCGGCAGCGACCGGGTCGATATCGATACAGGCGACCTTGGCGCCCTCGCGCGCATAGGCGACAGCGGCGGCCTTGCCGTTGCCCCAGCCCTCGCCGACCGAGCCCGCCCCGAAAATCAGCGCGATCTTGCCCTCAACCCTTTTCACGGCCCGTTCCCCTTCATGCATTGCGGTTTCCGGCCTCGCTGGTGCCGGACATGATGCCGGCGGC